>JAGLKS010000120.1 GCA_023140905.1 Alphaproteobacteria bacterium
TCCGGTGCCGAAGCTAGTTTGCGTGCAGCAGATACTGTGAACTATGTTTCAGCGTTAACACGCTCGACAGAGGATGGGGAAACTACAGTGTCTACAGAAACCGATTCGGTGGATACAGGGTTTACTCTAACCATATCAAGTAATTGGGATAATGCGACTGTTTATAGCACGATTGCAATTTCTCTTGAAGAATTTAGAGGGTTCCAGAATTTTGATGCTGATGGAACAACGTTGCAGTTGCCTGAAACAACGGAGCGTGAGCTTTCTACGCAAGTGCGTATTCGTCCGGGAGATTCGCTGTTAATCGCGGGGCTTGTCCGTGAAAACGATGATTATGATACAGGTGGTTTTGGGTTTGATTCGCCGTTCATTCCAACATCTCGCACGGCTACAACGTCAAATACAGAGCTTGTGTTTTTGCTTAAACCGCGCGTTATCGTGTATACGTCAAATGATGTTCATAGTGACTAGGTGTTTAGGAAGCTTTTTCTAATATATTGAAGCATTATGGTTTTTCTGATTTTTTTCGTGCAAATGACTGAAGAAACATACAAACCATCCTTATTTTTCCACAGAATGATATTATAATACCGGTTTGGTAAATATTCTCGTATGTCTTTCTTTGTGTTCCATGTAAGATTGGGTGAATATTGTTGTACTTATAAAGTTCGTGATGATGCGTCCGCATAAATTTATTTTCGTAATTTTATTGATTATCGCCATGGCTATTGCTTTTGGTGTACGGACTTCTAATGCTCAATATCCGGGTTTTGAGTCACCGGCAACGCGGCTTTCCGGCGGTGGATCGCTTGGGTTGGTGCCTGTCGAATCATCAATTGACGGAGGCTCTGTTCCTGTTGGTTCAACAGCGCAAATCGTTGTTTTGTTTCGCAATGAGGGAGCGCAAAACGTAGAGACAGGGTTAATTAATCTTTATCCATCATCAAATATAACTGCAGAAATATCTCTTAATCAATGTGCAACTGGATTGTCTTCCGGTGCTGAATGCGCAGTCGCAATTTCAGTGAAAGGCTTGCAAGCAGGGGCTTGGCGTCTTGAAATGCTGATGCGTCATTCTGGGCGTACTCGTCTTGTGACGGCAACAATGTCAGGAAATATAGAGGCTGGGTCTGATTCTTCTAATCGTTTATCTAGCGACATCGAAACAATTCCTAATGAAATTGATTTTGGTTCTTTGAATTCAAGTCAGACGATGATCGAATCGATTATATTGCGCAACATTACGTCGAGTACGATTAATATTTCAGAAATGAAAATGAATGCAGCTGAAAGTTCCGGCTATTCTTTAAAAACAGACTGTGATGAATTAAAAGCTGGACAAGCCTGTATTGCAACAATTGTCTGGTCTCCAAGGCGCTCTGGGCCGGCTACCGGTGTTCTTGTTATACGTCACGATGGCCCGACAGCGTTGGCTAGTGTGACGGTAGAGGGGGAATATGAACCTGATGATGTTGAGGAAGCTGAAGATTTTCCTGAGGCTGTTCCCGGACGGGGGTTGCTTGTTTCGTCTCAGACGGAATTTGATTTCGGTGATGATATATCGTCGGCATCTACTATGACTGTTTCTTTGGTAAATACAGGGGATACGCCATTGGAGCTGAAAGGAATTAAAATTTCCGGTGGTGATAATGGATTAACTCTTGCGAATACGGGGTGCTCAGAAGGGCTAATGCTTCAGCCGATTGAGGCTTGTCCACTAACTTTGACATGGTCTCCTACTAGATTAGGTGGTGTAGTTGATGACATACAAGTGAGGCATGATGGTGCGCGAGGTATATTGGTCTTGCCTGTTAGAGGGGAAGCAACTTCGACTGTAAGTCAGGATCAAAAGGCAATTGTCCTAAATTCATCTAGCAAGAAGATGACGACAAAAGTAGTCTCATCAAGCGGTGATGATACTTCTTCAGATTCTTCGAAAAAGAATAAAACAAAGTCAAAAAAGGCTGTATCTGCGAAGACAACAAATACTGTTATGAATGCGGCAAGCTCGCTTGATGGTCTTAAAATCACATCTTTCTCAGCAAATAGAGCGATTGTTAATGGTCCGGGAGGTAGCCGCTTGGTCTTTGATGGTGAGCCAATCATGTTAGGTGGTTTTATGTGGGATGTTGATATCCAGAAAAATGGTATCGAGTTTTCATATGGAGGTGATCGCGTTTTGCTTCTCTTTGATCGTTCATTATCTTCTGCTAGTCGTGTATCTGGACAATCATCAACTAGCACATCTTCAAGCTCTAGGACGTCAAGTGGCGGATAGATTTCAGAGAATTGAGTATATTTATTGTGAAATAATCGGATTGGTGAAATGAACGAAGACGTTCCGTCGCAACGACCAAATGATAATGGTAAGAATCTGGATTCGATCGGGCAAGGTTCGATTGAGCAAACCGGCGGGATTGCGCGTGGTATAGACCCTAATAGAGTGGATCTGACAAAAGGACAGCGTACAGATATCCGGCGTAAAAAAGTTCAAGAAGGGCGTGAACGCTATCTTGATATGGTCCAGCGTGAACGAGTTATGATGCTGGAACAGGGACTTTCCCGTTCTGCTGAACAGCTTTTAGATATGGCTGGAGCAATTACCTCTTCAGAGTTGGAAGAAGAGGCAATAAAAGATCGTGCAACCGGGGACCAATTGCGGTCCATATTGCCGGTTCAGGCTTGGTTGCCGCTTCGTATTCATTTAGTCGGGCTAAAGGCCGGCGTGCTTTCTATTGCACCGTTGCATGATATGCAGGAGCGTCAATTGGAAGCATTGATGTCTACAGCCAAGCGAAGTGGTTTCAAAGTTGATCGAGTGGAAATTGAGATTTGGGACCGTAAAGAACTGACAGACACGTTGCGTGCTGTGCATGATTTATCGGCTGACAGGTGTGAAAAAACACTTGCACAATGGTTGGGTGATATTGATAACGGTCTTCTCTTAAACCAGTTTCAGCGTGATATGATGGCTGAAGCTTTGCAGATGCGTGCATCTGATGTGCATCTGGTGCAAGATAATAATCTGGAAGCGCCAAACTGGATTCAATACCGGATTGATGGTGATTTGCTGCCAATGCATTTATTGCCTTCAGATGCAATGGCGCGTTTAACAACTTTGCTTAAACGGGATGCAGGGCTTAACTTTGGTGACCGTGTTACACCAAAAGATGGACGTTTCGGATTTCAATGGCAAGGACGCTCGATTGATGTTCGTGTTGCTGCCGGGCCGCAAGCACAAGAAGGAGAAAAGCTTACACTTCGTTTGCTTGACAGGGCTTCACTTAAAGGGTTTGATGATTTATTCCGTCGTCACCAGATCGTTTCTGATTTCCTATCCAAGCTTCTTTCTCCTGAAATTAAGGGCGGTGGCGGTTTGATTTTGCTTTCAGGGCCAACCGGTTCTGGTAAAACAACAACACTTTATGCTTGTGTTCAACAAATAGACAGACGGCGTAAACATGTATTGACGATTGAAGATCCAATCGAATATGAACTACGTTATGCAACTCAATGGCAGGTCAGGCATGGTATGAGTGGTGGTGAATTTTCTGATCTTATTCGAGCCGCTATGCGTCATGACCCGGATTATATTGTTATTGGTGAGATGCGTGACCCGGATACAGTTGACACGGCTTTGCGAGCAGCAGAATCCGGTCATACTGTGATTTCAACAGTCCATGCTGATACAGCTTTGCAGACATTTGAGCGTCTACGTTCTCTTATCCCTGCAACGCGTGAACGCTCATCCACCTACACATTGGCTCAGCAAGTCGGGGCTATTTTGAATCAGCGTCTGGTTCGAACATTATGTCAGGGGTGCGCACATAAAACGTTAGCTGAGGATGTACTAAGTTCCAAAATGCTGGAACATCTGGATATGGATCCCAAGCAAGAAGTGCGTACACATAACTCCAGCGGATGTGATCTATGTAGTCGTACCGGTATATCGGGGAGAACTTTACTTTTAGATGCTTTGCTTATGATGATGCATCCATCACAGCGTAACGAAGTATATGAGGCTTTGATTTCGAATGTGAATAATGTTCTGGGCGTTGATGGGGTTATTGTTCATAGCCGTAAAGACGGGTTACGTGATTTGGTGATTTCGGGATTAGTCGATCCTATGGCAGCTCTGGCTTATCTTGAAGAATAAAGAACCACGAGAAACAAGGGATTATACTTGGTAATTATTAGGTGATAATATATGCAGCAATGGCTGGTAGAGGTAGCATATGAGACACGTACAGGCGCTAAGAAAGTGACTGAGGCCCTCTTTTTGCCAACAATTGAAGATGTACGTGCCGCCATTACTGAAAAGGGTGGGTATGTTTTAAATATTCGCTCTTATTCGCGTTCTCCTCTGGAACGTCTTTTGGCTCGCTCAACATGGTGGCAAGTGCAGCTTTTACGTGGAGTTCAATTTAGAACACAAACAGCATCTCCCGGTGTAGCTTTATGGAAGATTATTCAGGCCGAGGATAATCCCCGCCGGCAAAATATTCTAGCACCTGCACGAGAAGCGTTAACGCGTGGGCTTGGCGTTATCGAAGCGCTCAAAGCTTTGAATATATTTGACCATGGAACTTTGGCAATTTTGGCTGGTTCCGAGCGCGCAAATAAACTGGGGGAAGGAATACCTCATGCTATTCAGTCAATTACAGAAAAACGCAAGAATGCACGTGCTGTTATAGGAACGTTGTCATGGCTGGGTTTTGATGTGTTTTCTATTGTGACCTCTTTGTGGGCCGGGAAAGATATGATATTAGGCTGGTTCAGGAATAATGAACCAACAGATCCAATAGAACGGGAGCATTTCGAATTTGTGGTCAATAATCTGGAGCTTATATGGGATTCTCTTATCTGGATTTCTGTTGTTTTTGGAGCTATTTTAGCGTGGTGTGTCTTTTCTTTCTGGATTAATCGTGGCAGAAAAGATTGGTTAACAGCAAAACTGGTTAGAAAAATCCCTTTAATCGGTTCATATTTACGTGACCTTTCTTTTGCTGATTCAATGATGGCTGCCGCACGAATGCTGCGTGGACGTGTGCAAATTGATATTGCGCTAAAGCAGTCTGAAGAGGCGTCCAGCTCTCCTGATGTTGCTGCATATTGGCGCGAAGCTTCCCAGAATTTGAACCGTGGTGTCGGTCTTGGAGTTGCCTTGGATCGTAAACCTTTAAGGCGCAGTGAACGCCTTGAAATTGCGGGGTTGTCCGATCTTGGTCAAGTTGCTACAGTTATGGAGTCAATTGCTGAAATGCGTGCGGCCTCTGCGAAGACCAGACATAAATTTATTGTATGGCTTGCTTTTGCTTTAACGGGGATATTTCTGGCAGTTGCCTTTGGTAGCGCAATTTATGCCCTGACGGTTATGAATATGAGCATGGACTCTATGATGGGTGGATTGATGCAAGGAGCAATGTAGAAACATGGCAGATATGGAAGAAAATAAAATACAAACAAGTAAAGAGCAGGATGTGCCCGTTGAGCTGCAGTCTGTATCGCATGATTCAGTGCTTGCTGCGAAATCGGTGCTGGAAGAGGATGTCTCTATTTCGAAGTTATCTGCAACCAATG
>JAGLKS010000121.1 GCA_023140905.1 Alphaproteobacteria bacterium
TAGCTACGGTGATGAAATTATGCGCAGATAATCAAGAGAATTACTCAAGTAAAATGTATTATTCTTAAGTCGAATTACTATAAGTTGAACCACTATATATATGCTGCATAGCAGGGAGAACCCCGATGTTCTTTGCAGGCTATAGCGCATCAAGGAACTGTTTTCCGGCTTCATTCCAGCTATAATTATTTCCCACATGCTGCGCGCATTTTTCCCGATTTTTGATTTTTATAGCGGATTGTGCAGCTTTTGCTAAATCTTTATCATCAAGCACCCCAAGATCGGATGATGTAATAATATCTTTTGGTCCTATGACATTATATGCTGCAACAGGCAAGCCACATGCAAGAGCCTCAATCAGGACAATTCCAAATGTGTCGGTTTTTGATGGAAAAACAAAAACGTCACTGGAACGATAATAATCAGCCAATTCATTCCCTGTTTTTTCCCCAACAAATAAAGCATCAGGATAGCGGTTTTCAAGCCCTTCGCGTGCCGGACCATCGCCAACAAGGACTTTACTGCCGTTCCATGGCATATCAAGGAAGTCTTCCAGATTCTTTTCAATGGCAATGCGACCAACATACAATGCTATCGGTGTTTTACAGTCTTTTAGTCTTGTTTTTTCACCAATATAGAAAACAGAAAAATCTACGCCGCGTGTGAGGCGGACCATTGGGGTTTCAAATCCCCAATCCTTAAGCTGGGATTCAAGGCTTTGTGTTGCTATATATAATATAGAAGACGCTGAGTGAAAGCGTTTGACAACTTTTATAGCCAGTCTATGAACAACGTTATATAGAGACGGGATAAGCCAGACAAAACGTTTTGCAACATAGTCAGGGAATTGTGTGTGATACGAGGTTGAAAACGGGAGATTGTTTTTTATGCAATATTTACGTCCGGCCCAGCCTAAGGGTCCTTCTGTCGCAATATGAATTTTGTCCGGTGCATAATCTTTGACCATATGTTTGAGCCGCTTATACGGGGCAACGACCAGACGTATTTCCGGGTAAAAGGGAATAGGCATGCTGATGGCAAAATCAGCTGGACCGATTATTTTTGTAGAGTGGTTCATTGCTTCGAGTTCATCGCGTAAATGTTCGTATGTACGTACCACGCCATTTACTTGCGGATACCATGCATCGCTGATGATTAGAACTTTGATAGACATTTTTTATAATCGGCTTTACAATGTTGGGGCGTTAAAAAATGAAGGATACACTTCCTTCATAATAATTAGTAATAATAATCAGTCTTACCCTAAACGTGATAAGTGCCATGCTCAATAGATTTTTTACTTCCAGTGCTATGCGGGTTCTTTTGGTTGCGTCGAGTTTTTCTTTCTCGGCCTTTTTTTCTGTCAAAGCACAAGCACAGCAATGTGTTGCTCCTTATGAAACAATAACACGTTTTTCTCAGTCATATCCGGGGGCTGCAATGGTTTGGCAGAGCTTTTATAATGAATATGAAATAATTGCTCAGGGACGTCAGTCACGTTTTGTTTCGTCTTATGGGGCGGATGACGGGGATATCCTGGTGGCAGGCACTGTCAGGATTATGGAGAATGTTCGTCCGGCTTTAATTCTAGTACGTTTTGATAAAAATGGACGTGCGAAGTGGGAAAAGATCCACAATATCCCGTATGTAAATAATATTGTAAGAATTTCATCTGATGGAAAAGGAAGTGTTGTTCTTGCCAATATTCATCCTCCTAAAAAACATAAGTCTTTCTGGATTGGTTTTTTTGATGAAAAGGGAGAATTGAAATCATCAAAAATTATAGAAGACCCTAAATTTGATTTGCAAGCAAACGGAATACACCCATCGATTGATGGGGATGGATGGGTGCTGCCGGTGACTGTGTTGCGTAAATGGGGCGATGAACCTGAACTGGCACAAAGAAACGCTTCGGTTTATTTGTTAAATAAGCAAGGTGATAAGATCAGAATGCGTTCTTACATAGTGGGTTTGAGAACTGAACTTCTTCATGTAGCTTCCCAAAGATTTATGGGTGATAAAAAAGGGTTTATCGCTACGGGGTATTTCGAAAATAATGCAGATAAGAAAATTGCATGGGTGATGCGGCTTAATCCAGATTTATCGATGGTCTGGCAAAAAGAATACGGTCGGGGAATATCGGCTAAAATTGTTAGT
>JAGLKS010000122.1 GCA_023140905.1 Alphaproteobacteria bacterium
AGATAAGAACACATTCTTCACTTAAAAGATTCTTATATACACTCTTTAATGATACATAAAATTTTATGTAAATTCAAGTTATGTGCGTTTTTCTAATGCTTTCAATAGGTTAGAAAAATCATCCGGTATAGGTGATTCAAAAGAAAGGCTCTCCCCTGTCCTTGGATGCTTACATTTAAGCTCTTTTGCATGTAAAGACTGGCGAGGGAATTTTAAAATTTCTTCTATTATTTCAGGGGGATAACCTTCTTTCTTAAGTTTTGCTCTTAATGCAGTGGGCTGCGGACCGTAAAGAAAATCCCCTATCAATGGATAACCCAGAGCCTCCATATGCACCCGAATCTGATGCGTACGGCCTGTTTCCAAACGACATTCCACAAGGCTGCATGCCTCACCATAATTTTGAATAACCATATAATGTGTACGGGCCTCTTTAACAGAAGAAGCCATCACACTCATTTTTAAACGATTATGCCTATGCCGTCCAATCGGGCGATTCACAGAGCTTTTAATCGGCATGGGAACCCCCATAACCAAAGCATGATATACACGGCTAAGAGAACGGTCTGCAAGCTGTGCGCTTAATGCCTGATGCGCATAATCATTCTTGGCAACCATAATCAATCCGCTTGTATCTTTATCAAGCCTGTGAACAATTCCGGGCCGGATTACCCCGCCTATTCCCGATAAACGCTCAGCACAATGATAAAGCAATGCATTGACCATCGTTCCCGTCCAATTCCCGGCCCCCGGATGAACGACAAGCCCGGCACGCTTATTAATCACAAGCATATCCTCGTCTTCATAAATAATATCAAGGGGGATATTCTCAGGCTGAGGTTCTGCTTCCACAGGCTCAGGAATAGATAAGGTAAACACATCGCCTGCATTTACTTTCATAGACGCTGTTTTTAATGGCTCTCCGTTTAGAAAAACAGCCCCTTCTTTGATAAAAGACTGCAAGCGCGAACGTGACAAAGCCTCGCATAAAACGCTCAAAACTTTATCTGCACGCTGACCGTCATATTCTGCCGGTACTGCGAAATTTAAATCTATTTCTTCACTATTCACTTGTAACCACTTGATTCTAAAAAATTAAAACTACTCGCACGGATCATTGTACGCTTCTTCTATCTCAGGAATGAACACCCATCCTTTTCGCAACAACTTCGGCATCTCACTAGAAGATTTAGCCGATTCCTTTTTCTTATCTGAACCTTTACCATGTTCAGTCAGATTTTGCTCTTCCTTAATGATATCATGCGCAGCTATCTTATTTTTTAACAAAGCAAGCCCCTGTTGTGTTTTATCGGAAAGCTGTACGTCTGGCAAATTTATCTTGCCGTATTCATGCAAAGGAACAACATCCGGTACATCATTCTCCCTTTGCCGTTTCAAATCAGCATAAGGATCCAGCAAGGCATTTCCCACTAATATACACCGCCCTGATTTATCTAAAGACATCATCCCGACATATGAATCATATCCGGCATAAAACACATCTCCAGACAGAATAACACCGCGTGGTGAAAGAGTTAGCAAACGCCCGTAATTTTTCCTGATAGCCTTATTATTATCAATGTCACGAAAATATTTTTTATCTTTTACCGGCTCCCCCGCCATAAGCAAAGATATACGTCCATCATCATGAGAAAGCACCTTGCGTACATTATAACCATACGCATCTCCACTGCTTGCATAATAACGCTGCCATTGTAAATTACCATATACTCCGTCAAGCTTGGCAAGCCACGCTCCACCCACATCTGATTCGGCTGAATTCACATCACCTGCTATCAGTACGTCTCCATTTTTATCAGCAACAGCACTAACAATTTTAGCCGATATTCCCCGACCGTATTCTTTTTGCCAGACCATCGATAAATCTGGATTAAGCCGCATCACCCATGCAATTTTCTTATCTGCATTATTTTCGAAATACCCCGTAGCGATAAACCCTTTTTTATCACCCATAAA
>JAGLKS010000123.1 GCA_023140905.1 Alphaproteobacteria bacterium
TCATGCAAAGGAGGATCAAGCAACCGCACAGTAACCGGCAAACCTTCCATAATTTCAAAGAGCTTAATAAAATCGCTTCTCTGCGCAGGTAAAAGCTTTGCCAATGCCTCACAGCGATTCTCTAAAGTCTCCGCAAAAATCATTTCACGCACATTTTGAATTCGCTCACTATCAAAAAACATATGCTCTGTACGGCATAATCCAATACCTTCAGCACCAAAATCAATAGCCGTTTTAGCATCCAGAGGCGTTTCCGCATTAGCACGCACATTCATCCGACGTCGTGAATCCGCCCATTCCATAACTGTAGAAAACTCATCAGACAAACCGGCTTGAATTGTAGGAACTTCACCAAACATCACCTCACCGGTTGAACCATCAATAGTAATAATATCACCATCTTTAATTTCACGACCGGCAACACGAATTAACTTGTTTTGTACATCAATATGCAACTCTCCAGCTCCAGCTACGCAAGCTGTTCCCATACCACGAGCCACAACAGCAGCATGTGAAGTCATACCACCGCGAGATGTCAAAATCCCTACCGCAGCATGCATACCATGAATATCTTCCGGACTGGTCTCCTGCCTACAAAGAAGCACATTCACACCGGCATTACTCTTGGCCTCAGCCTCTTCAGATGTAAAAACAACCTGACCACACGCCGCTCCCGGAGAAGCCGGCAACCCCTTGGTAAGAATCTCTTTTTCAGCATTCGGATCAAGCATAGGATGCAATAACTGATCCAGAGCTTGAGGATTAAAACGCAACAGAGCCTCATCTTGTGTAATAAGACCTTCTTCAACCATATCAACAGCAATCTTTAAAGCTGCTTTAGCTGTGCATTTACCATTACGAGTCTGAAGCATAAACAGCTCGCCTTTTTGTACTGTAAACTCAATATCCTGAATATCACGAAAATGTTTTTCAAGATTATGACGCAACTCATCCAGCTTAGCAAAAATCTCCGGCATCATCTCTTCCATAGAAGGCATATCACTACCTTCTTTTTCACGACCATATTTAGTCATGGATTGCGGTGTACGAATACCGGCAACAACATCTTCACCCTGTGCATTAATCAAATATTCACCATAGAAATAATTCTCACCTGTAGAAGGATCTCGCGTAAACGCAACGCCGGTAGCACAATCCTCGCCCATATTACCAAAAACCATAGATTGCACATTCACACCAGTACCCCATTTCTCGGATATTTCGTGAATACGACGATAAGTCACAGCACGCGGTGTCATCCATGAATCAAACACAGCACTAACTGCTCCCCAAAGCTGCTCTTTAGGATCAGAAGGAAATGATTTGCCTGTCTCGTT
The DNA here is from genome assembly GCA_023140905.1 of Alphaproteobacteria bacterium. Classification (GTDB taxonomy): domain Bacteria; phylum Pseudomonadota; class Alphaproteobacteria; order Micavibrionales; family Micavibrionaceae; genus UBA1672. The sequence continues at coordinate 1,338 of JAGLKS010000123.1, forward strand.
TTCAATCACTTCTTTAAAAGACGCAACAACCTCTTTCCACCCTTGCGCAGTAATATCAGTATCCCGCTTAATATCGTTATCACGCTTGTATGTATCAATCACATCTTCAAATTCATGATGTTCAACGCCAAGCACTACATTCCCATACATCTGGATAAAACGACGATAAGAATCCCACGCAAAACGCTCATCACCAGATTGCCTTACAAGTCCTTCAACCGTCATATCATTCAAACCAAGATTCAAAACCGTATCCATCATCCCCGGCATAGACACACGCGCACCAGAACGCACAGAGACTAAAAGAGGATTCTCTGCATCCCCAAAACGCATATCCATATATTTTTCGATAAGAGAAAGAGATTCGGACACTTGTTCCTCTAGCGCTACAGGATAGCTATAATCATTCTCATAGTAATGTGTGCAAACTTGTGTAGTAATCGTAAAACCCGGAGGAACAGGCATCCCAAGTGAGGCCATTTCTGCCAGATTACAACCCTTTCCACCCAGTAAATCACTCATCGTAGTATTGCCGTCATTACTATCTTTTCCGAAATTATAAACCCATTTTGTCATAGAACCATTCTCCTAATTAGTCGTTACAACGTAAATCGGGTTTAGCACAGTAAACGAAAGAAAGGGAAGTTTTTCTTTTCTTGTGAAAATTTGCATAAGAATCAGTTAGATACACTTACTCATCATAAGACACAAATTCTCATCAATAGGGCGAAACTCTCCACAAACAACTTGCTTACGGTCATAACTGATTCCTCTGCCATCAGGAATATACCCCATGCATGTATATAATCTTTGCGCTGCTCCAAAAGAAGAATCCAATCCCACACCGATTCCCATTTCCTTATACTCTTTATCAAGAGCCTGCTTTTCGCAAAATTCAATAATAGCCTGTCCGATTCCCTGCCTGCGATGTGTACTTATCACATTCATATCCTGTATTTCAGGGATGTTACATACTTTGAAGTAAGTATATTTAGGCTGCCAGTTTAACAACGCATACCCCACAGCTTGTTTATCATCTGCACACACGGCATCTTTCCACGCCAATATAATCTCCAGCTCCCCCAAAGCCTGACGCTCAAAGCATCGCTCAAAATACATCTCTCCATTTTGAAAGAATTTATGCTCTTCAAGCATTCTTGAAAATATTTGCTTATGATTCTTATGCCTTCCCAATATATCGATATTATATGATGAATCTTGCATAAGCCCTCGCATATCCTTATTCTTCTAAAAAGATTTACTGATCTTTACACATTAGTTATAGGAATAAAAAATGGATTATATCAATAATAAAACGCCCGTTTTTTATACAATTCTTTCTTATCTGATACTCTGTTTGCTCGTAACATCACATAGCGTTTACGCGCAAAGCACAGATGATGTCATGACAGCACCATTCCCGCAAAAGCACGAAACAGGAGGAAATACACAAGAAGAGGCACAACAAGAACCATCTTCCTCAGCAACGAGTAATTCACCATTGCTTGATCTCATCATATCTAATCGTGAGAAAAAGACTTCTCTAAAGTCGAAAAGCTGGAATAATACGATAAAAAATGAAGAAACAGAAAAACCTCAGGAAGAGGAAGTAGAAAACAATAAAGAAAGCGACCAAGATCAGGAATTAACCGAAAGCCAAAAAATATGGAAGCACTACTACGATCTGGCGCAAAAAGATAAAACTCAAAAAACGGAAACAGAAAGGCCCGAAGAAGAAGAAGAAAAGGCACAAGAAAAAACAGAAGATAAACAACAACAAGAATCATCTAGTGGGATTTATGATATCCTCAAGCGATATAAAGACTCACAAAAAAATCAGGGACAGATGAATTCACGCTCATTCGGATCAATTGACTAACTTGAGCGATGAACTTTTAAGAAAATTAATGCACAGCTTGTAAGTAATCTCCCACTGGAACATCCATAATAGCTTCAACACTAAACGCCCATATTACTGCACATACACCCAGCGCATTAAGAGGGTAAACAAGCTCAAGAGGCAATGGGTCTATGATTAACAAATAATACATTAAGAAAAATGCAGGAAAAGATAATATAAGGTAGTTTCGCATTCCATACATTTCCATTTCAGGAAATAACAAACAGCTCAGAGCAATTGTTAGCAACATAACCCCGGCTATGATTTTATACGATAGGTTTGCCGTATGCCTGAACATAGGATGTGCCGCCAATAAAATCCATACAACACCCGGAAACGCACACCAAGAAGCCACCAAAGTCCCTCTCAAAAAAGCTATATTGTCATAGAGAATGAAATGCACAAGATGCCCTGTACTTATAGCGATACAAAAAACAGAGACAAGATAGACAAGACTCATCACCGGAAAAAACCGACGAATTAAAATGGAAAAAAACTTTTTAGGTAATAGATAATCGCTATTATCACCACGTCTAAGACGAATTACATGTTCACGCGCATATCTGTCAGAGTTGCCAACCATACTTTTCCGATTTATCTTTGAGTATTACAAATTAACCAATTATTGCCGTTTACTCGCCCCGGAACAAGGATAAAGTGAGAAAAGCGCCATTGCTACGCCCGGAGCTGCTGTAAATTTACGATGAAGTTTTGCCCGTTTGTTCATATAAGCAAAAATACGAATTTGTAACTCATTCAAACTGACTTCCTCTGGAACACAAAAATTCATATCTGAAGTCAAATTCATAGCACGCAACGTATTATGATAATCAAGCAAGCCGGATATATAAGCCTGACATGCAATCTTCCCGCCTTTAATAATCTCATGACCGGAAGAATCTACAGAACAAACTTTAATAAAATATTCACCTGAAAACTGCGCTGCTGACGCTGATTGCGGCAAAAAAGCAAATACAGCGATACTGGCGTAAAATACAAAGAACCTCGCTTGCTTATAAATATTTCCAAGCTGAAGGCTTATCATTGTTCTTCTCCATAAATTACATTTACTTTTTGAGCTGCTTCAAAATCGCGAAAGGGTTATCTTCCTCTGAAACTTTAGCTTCTACAGAAATAACGCGGGGACCTCTATCTTTATGCTTTGTCCCTTTGCCTTTTGCTTTGCCACGATCTTGCCCCTTAGCTTTTTTCGGGTCACCTTTTCGTTTATTGCTAAAAGACTTTCCAGCCTTTCTATCACCAGTTCCTTGTGTTTTGGACTGAAACGCTTTTCCTTTTTTCAAACGGAATGTTGCAAGCTCCGGCTTTTCTGTTGGTTTAGCTTCTACCTCTTCAACAGCTTCAGTGTTTTCTGCCTTGTCCGAAACTTCATCTTCAACCTTCGTGTCTACCACAGGCTCATCAATCACAGGCTTTTCTTGAAGATCAGCTTCTTTACCGGCTTTTTCTTCGTCCTTAATTTTCTCTTCTGCCGGATCATAGATTTTACTATGCCCCATAGACTCCAAGACTTTATATAACCCTTCAATCGAACATCCCAGCCACTCAGCCATTTCATGACGTGCCTGAAACTTTCCTTCCTCAGCATGGTCATACACACAAGAAATAACACGGTCGAGCATATCAATACGCACAGCACGCATGCCATATATCGGATAACCAATTGATCTGTAATATAGTGGATCGACATTTTCGTCTTCTATTTTTACCGAAACGATGCCATCAACCGGAACTTGTGCAGGAAGCGAATACCCATGATACAATGACAGAAGCAAAGCCCTGAGACGCACTGCAGCCGGTTTATTCAACTCTGGAACAAAAACAAGAATCGGCCCTAATCTTATTTTTTTGCTACGTAAATCCGCACGCGTTTCCAGCGTAAGATTAGCAATAACATCTTCCAATTCCTCACGCGGAACAATCCCCATTCCTTCATATACTTTGGCAGAAATCCTAGATACAGCATCATCTTTTGTATCTACACCTTGAGGCACTTCAAGATTAACAAGAGCACCTATCGACTCACTCATGTACCATTGCAGCCATACACTCAACTGATTGATAAGCGCCTGACGCTTTTCATCATCGCTTATGTAGGCGGCTGTTACATCGTTATCCAATAAAGAAATAACGGGCTTAAGCGGCTGTTCTCCTTTTCCAAGAACGGCAACTTCCTGCCCCGGTAATGGGTTGTTCACTTTTTCCTGCCAAAGAATTTGTCCTTCAGCAGATAAAGTAAATTGTGTATTTTTAGACTCTAGCATCGGCTCTCAGCTGCGTAGTTTTTTATATAAAATCATAGTTTCAAAGTTATGACGATCATTAATGCCGATTATCCTTGTCCTCAGCAAGCATTTTTGTTTAAATTCCTCACTGAGTTTTTACATTTTTCTCTACTTTTTTAGAAAAAGGCGACAAAAGGACCCTTTCATGACTATGGCAAAAAAACTTCTATCTCCTCTGTTTCTCCTGATAATGACAGCAAACTTATGTACGATATGCATACAAAAGACATATGCACAGTCTTCTTCTGAAAAAAACCAGAAAATAGAATCCCCCAGCGATACAAAAGAAACGAATGATGTAGAGACAAGTACTCATAACCCGCAAAAACTTAAAGAGTCTTTTCAGAGATTGCTAGATTATCAAAAAAACGTAAATGAAGTTTTTGGAAATGTTGAAGTCATATATGACGGAGAAATCACAGTTACAAAGGAAGATACATATTACACTCTGACATTCCCGCATATTTACGTCAGTGGCTTGGAACAAGAAGGCGCTTATGAACAAAAAAATTCTCCTCCAAAAATGGTCCTTGATATTGGTGTTATAAGCATAAACGCTACACCGGATGAACGTCCCGGTTATTGGAAGATGTCCTTTGCAATGCCTGAAGAAATGATTCTGTATGATTCACTCAAAGGCACATCGGACGAAAACAGCTTTTCCTTCACAATAGGGGAACAACGCGCCATCGCATTATTCGATAACAATTCAGGTTATTTTATAAAAACAGACTTAAATCTTTCAGATTTGAAATTTTTTAAAGGCGGTGTAGAAACCAATGTCCGTGTTGGAGGATTCCAGCTTTATACAAATTTCGAAGAACAAGAAAACGGCACACTATCAGGTCCCGGACATTTCATGATCTCCAATTTGCATATAGCATCTCCCGATGTTCAGTATTCCACTCTGGATATAGGAGAATTGAAGCTTGGTTTCTCAATTGATAAGGTCAGATATCCAGATCTTGAGACGTATCAGGAAAATATCTTGAAACACCAAGAAACATTCAAAAACATGAAAACTCAGAATAATACGGCCTCAGAAGATAACGAAGCCACCTCACCATCTGAAGTAAAAAATATACTGGATATGTTCAAAGATTTATACGATTTTGAAATGGAAGGGATCTCCTTTGCCTATAGTGCTAAAGATATCGATATTAAAGCACTAAGAAAACATGATGATAGCAACAAAAATCCCGATACACAAAAACTTGACTATCTAACAATGCATATCGCAAACGTCCTCTTTGGTATGAGTATATCCGGGATAGGCACTGATGAAGGGAATTTACGATTTGATTGGAATTTTGATGGTTTCAAAACAACACCGGAAGACCCTGAAATTATAGCTTTTGTGCCTCAGAAACTTAAAACAAGCATAGAAGTGAAAAACCTTCCTTATAGCACGTTAAGCACGCTTTTGGGTAACACACTCGATAGCATTTCCCAAAACCCTAAAGCAACAAATATGGTGGCGCTAAGTGTCCTCCCACGCTTACCAGCCATTCTTTCCCAAGCCGGTACACAGATTGTGGTTGAGCATAACAAAATCAAAAATGATACTTATGACATAACGATTGACGGAGAAATTGTTACAGATCTAAGTGCTATGTTTGGTGCTAAGTCACAATTCGACATTTTGTTTAAAGGGCTGGATACATTGAAAGATCTCGCACAAGAATACAGCATGAACGAAGACAACCAAAACGCTGAAAAATATAAAAAACTTGTTCTGTCCCTTGAACAACTAAAAGCTTGGGGGAAGCCCATAGAAGGGCAAAATGGCAACACATCCTACATCTACGCCATTACAATAGGACCTACGAGACAAGTTATTATTAATGGATTAGAGGCAACACCTTCACATCCCCAACCTCTACCACCATTGCAAATACAACAACAATAAGACAAAATGGGGGCTTCTACAGGAGAATATAGCCAAGCAAGGCATCCAGCCTCAGCATACCTTCGCGTGTAGCCTGCAAAGTTTTGGCCTCATCATTATGAACAACAATCCACCCCTCTTGCATTGCTACATCAATTTTGGAAAAATCCAGCACGTCTTGTGCCTTTACGCCGGATAAAGACTCACAGCGTTTAAGAGATACCCCCTTAGAT
>JAGLKS010000124.1 GCA_023140905.1 Alphaproteobacteria bacterium
AGGAAACACGAGTCATGTCCGCATTACGTATTAACCGTGTTTGTGAAGAATACATACAACGCCGTGCGGTACATCATCTGGAAAGATCACGCGTTGTAATTTTCGCTGCAGGTACAGGCAACCCATTCTTCACTACTGATACTGCGGGTTGTTTGCGTGCTATTGAAATGAATGCCGACATCATCATGAAAGCAACCAAGGTTGACGGAGTGTACGACTCCGACCCGGTTATTAATCCTGATGCGAAACGTTTTGAAACACTGTCGTTCGATGAAGTTCTTGAAAAAGACCTGAAAGTAATGGATGCAACGGCTGTTGTTTTGTGCAGGGATAATAAATTACCCTTACGAATTTTCAATCTTAACGATGCAGGTGCGTTGCCAAAGGCCATGCAAAATCCGTCGATTGGAACCACTGTTGTTATGGGAGAAGGAAAATGATCGAAGAGACTATTAAAGATGCAGAAATTCGCATGGGTAAAAGTGTAGATTCTTTGCATACTGAACTTGCAAAGATTCGTACCGGACGCGCTCATCCAAGTTTATTAGATCACATAACAGTTGATTATTATGGCGCTGCAACGCCTTTGTCGCAGGTGGCAAACGTTTCAGTTGAAGATGCGCGTACATTGTCGATATCGCCCTGGGAAAAAGACATGGTAGCGCCAATTGAGAAAGCTATCATGAAGTCTGATCTCGGACTAAACCCGGCAACTGCTGGAACAATCATTCGTATACCCATGCCACAACTCACAGAAGAACGTCGCCGTGACCTGGTGCGTGTTGTTAAGAATGAAGCTGAAGGTGGAAGAGTGGCCGTAAGAAATATAAGGCGTGATGCAAATAGTGATTTCAAAGAATTGCTTAAAGAAAAAGAGATTTCAGAGGATGAAGAAAGACAAGCTGAAGAGAGAATTCAAAAACTAACTGACACCTATGTTGCAAAAGTTGACGAGGCGCTTGCAGCTAAAGAAAAGGAACTGATGGAGGTTTAGTTTTTGGCTCCATTAATAGAGTGTCTTTAATGAGTGATAAACCAGCTTTGATACCGCATCATATTGCCGTGGTTATGGATGGTAACGGCAGGTGGGCAAAGAAACGTTTGTTGCCAAGAGTTGCAGGCCATAAAGCTGGCGTCAATGCGACCCGATCTTTGGTAGAGGCTTGCGCTAATCACGGGGTGAATGCGCTTACAATTTTTGCTTTTAGTAGTGAAAACTGGAACCGCCCTGAGAAAGAAGTCAAAGGTATTATGTCACTTTTTGTCACCACGCTTGCTTCTGAAGCTGAAAAGTTACATAAAAAAGATGTGCGTGTGAATTTTATAGGCGATAGATCCCGGTTTTCCGAAAACCTTCAATTGGCTATCGGCGAAGCAGAACAACTTACCTGCAACAACACTGGCCTGGTTTTAAACATTGCTGCCAATTACGGCGGACGATGGGACCTCGTGCAAGCATGTAAAAACATTGTCGAAAAAAGTGTATCGGGCGAGCTATCCATTGAAGATATTACTGAAGACACAATAACTAAAGAGGCTTGTCTTGCCGGCTTGCCTGAACCGGATTTGTTTATCAGAACAGGTGGCGAAAGCCGGAT
>JAGLKS010000125.1 GCA_023140905.1 Alphaproteobacteria bacterium
AGAACATATATCGACCATCCCAAAGAAAAAAGATTTTTAATTATAGCAGTTTTACTTAAGAATAATACACTTTGCTTGAGGAATTTTCTTGATTATCTGTGCATAATTTCATCACCGTAGCTACGGCTATGCTTCAGAAATTACACTTGATTCTCAAGAAAATTCATTTGCGTAATTCTGTACTATTCTTAAGTCAAATTACTATACTATTCTTGAGTGAAGCCACTATAAACACACAAAACAGAGGAGTGTATTGTGCAAACCACTCAAGAAAGCGTGGATACAAAGCTGTTTGTGGAAAAGCTATTTGAAAGCGCGAAACAAAAAACGTCACACAAGCTTCGCACTAACACGCGGGATTGCAGTCGCAATCTTAATATCGTTATTTTAACCGGAGCAGGGATTTCCGCAGAAAGCGGGCTTCAGACTTTTCGCGGAGCAGGGGGGCTTTGGTGCGGTCATCGCGTTGAAGACGTTGCTACACCCGAAGCTTTTACACGTAATCCGTCCATGATTCATCAATTTTATAATGAGCGCAGAAACGGCCTTTTAGATGATAACATTAAGCCCAACCCCGCACATGAGGCTCTTTTCCGGTTGCAACAAGATTGGCCCGGAGGCGTTACAATCGTTACGCAAAACATTGATAATTTACACGAACAGGGCGGAGCGGAAAATGTGATCCATATGCATGGTGAGGTCTTTAAATCTTTTTGCATTCATTGTGGTAAAAAGACAGAATAAAAGGGCGATTCCTCAATTCAGGACATGTGCTCCTCATGTGGTGAAAAAGGTGGGATGCGCCCGGATATTGTATGGTTTGGAGAAATGCCCTATCACATGGAGCTGATAGATTCCAAACTAGCGCATACAGATTTATTTATTTCTATCGGTACATCGGGGAATGTTTATCCGGCTGCCGGATTCGTGCTTATGGCGGATAATGCCGGAGCGAAAACGCTTGAGATTAATCTGGAGCCATCCAAGAATGCAGCCGCGTTTACTCAAGGTCTGTACGGGCCTGCTTCAATAGAAGTGCCGCGCTTTGTAAATGAATTATTGGAACAACAAAAAACAAGCGCGTAAAGACCGGTCTGTATAGCGAAAGGATCCTTACTCGAATTTATTTTTTAAACTGTAACAAGTTTTCTGGTGGGATATCCAATGATCGGGCAATTTTGAGAAAGACCCTCACCGAAAAATTTTTGTGCCCGTTCTCAATTTCTGAAAGATAGCTGCGGTCAATATCTGCAATCCCGCATAAATCTTCCTGCGAGAGTTTTTTCTGCGTCCGAATGCGAGCAATGTTTCTGCCAATAATTTTTAAATCATCCATAACGGCATTATGTTGGCGAAAGACAACAAAAAACCATTGGCAATGGCCTACAAATAATGTAGGTTATAATCAACATCGCTTGATGTGAAATCGTATAATGAAGACACTATACAGGAAACACGTCGGGCTCTGATAAACCGGATCAATTTCTTGCAAACGCATATCCTATATGTGATTATGGTTAAGCTTCGTTCAAAGAGGCACTATATATAAAGTTACCTCCTTTAATTTGAAGTTTGTGAAACATAATTTTGTAAGATCTAAGTCTATGGCTAAAGCTCAGAAATCATATATTTGCCAATCATGTGGTGCAGTCTCAACGCGTTGGGCCGGTAAGTGTGATGCTTGCGGAGAATGGAATACTATCATTGAAGAAGCCGTCGAAGCCTCTGTACCCAAGGGTTTGAGCGGGAAACGAAAAGGCCGTCTTATCGACCTTGCCGATTTGAACAATGATAGCGCACGGGAATACCCGCGTTTGCTAACCCGTATGAGTGAGTTTGACCGTGTTACGGGAGGAGGGGTTGTTCCCGGCGCTTCTGTGCTAATTGGTGGAGATCCGGGCATTGGTAAATCTACATTGCTTTTGCAAGCTGTATGTGCGCTGACTTCTAATAATGTTAAATGTGCTTATATATCCGGTGAGGAATCCGTCGATCAAATTCGTATGCGTGCTCATCGTTTGGGGCTGGGAGATGTACCGCTGAAGCTGGCCAGTGCAACCAGTGTACGTGATATAATCGAAACGGTTCGAAACGCTAAAGATAATATAAAATTGCTTGTTATTGATTCAATTCAGACCATGTTTGTTGACTCGATTGATAGTGCGCCCGGTACTGTCACACAGGTGCGTACATCGGCTCAGGAAATTATCCGCATGGCTAAGAGTCACAGCATTGCCGTTATCTTTGTTGGCCATGTTACCAAAGACGGACAGATTGCCGGACCGCGGGTTTTAGAGCATCTGGTTGATGCAGTGCTGTATTTCGAAGGTGACCGTTCTCACCATTTCCGCATTTTGCGTGCTGTAAAAAACCGCTTTGGTCCAACTGATGAAATCGGCGTGTTTGAAATGGCCGAACAAGGTTTAATCGAAGTGGCTAATCCATCCGCCCTATTCCTTTCCCAGCGTCATGAAGATGCTGCGGGGAGCGCGGTTTTAGCGGCATTAGAAGGAACACGCCCTCTATTGGTTGAGGTGCAGGCTTTAGTTGCGCCCTCCTCGCTAGCAACTCCGCGACGCGCTGTATTGGGTTGGGATCATAACCGCCTTGCCATGGTTGTGGCTGTGCTGGAAACACGATGCGGTGTGCGGCTTTCCAATCATGATATCTTTCTTAATATCGCAGGAGGTATTCGCATTAATGAACCGGCGGCTGATCTGGCCGTAGCTGCGGCTCTTATCAGTGCCTTGAGTAATCAGCCTTTGCCTGCAGATATGATTTATTTCGGGGAGATCGGCTTGGCAGGGGAAGTGCGTCAGGTTGCGCAAAGCGATATACGCTTAAAAGAATCAGCGAAGCTGGGCTTTGAGCAGGCAACTATTCCTGTGGCTCATAAGAAAAAAGGTGCTAATGTGAAAAATGATGCTAATATTCTTACAAATGAAATTTCTCATGTACGAGAATTAGCCAAGCTTCTAGGTGCAAATATGAAAAATGGGGGTAGTTATGAATATGAAGATGCATTATGATAAATTTTACAAAACGTTTTGTTATATTTTTATAACAATGTTTTTATTGTTTATTGGAAGTCATGCGTGTTTTGCTGCCTATCCAAAGGTATATAAAAATATCCCTTATGTGACAGGCTCTACGCTGGATCAGCAAAAACTTGATATTTATACGCCACGAGAATCTTTGACATCTTCCTCAATACATCCCGTATTGATTTATGTGCATGGCGGAGCATGGAATACAGGAGACAAAAAGTCTGTCACAGCTAGAAAAGCCCGCGCTTATACAGATCTGGGCATAATTGTTGTTTCGGTCAATTACCGTCTTTCACCAGATTACACACATCCAGCGCATGTAAAAGATTTGGCGATGGCTATGCACTGGATTAGTAATCATATCGGGGAATATGGCGGAAATACGAAGAATATGGCTTTGAGTGGTCATTCTGCCGGAGCGCATCTTGTCGCACTTTTGGGAACACATCCAACATATCTGAAAGAGCAGGGGGGATCTCTTAATATGTTCCGTTCCGTTATTCCTGTTGATACGGCAACATTTGATTTAACCCGTAAACAAGAAGGTAAGTTTGCACGCTTTATTCAGCGCATGCGCAATAATGCTTTTGGCACAGAAGAAGAGGGGCTGCTTGATTCTTCGCCGCTATACCATGCTGAGAAAAACGTAACGCCTAAATTGTCGCCTTTTTTGATTTTTGTAACCGCAGAGCGCAAGGATGCTGTCACTCAAACACTGCGCTTTAATTTATCTTTAAAGAAAAATGGTCATGTGACGCGTATGGTTATTGTTGATGAAGGGCTTACACATAAAGATATGAATTCAGCAATATTCAAATCCGGGTCTACAATTTTCCGAAACATTATTGGTGTGTTTAAAAATAATAATACACTCACGAAAAAGAAAAAAATCAAAAGCAATTGGTTTTAGGTTGCTAACTTCGTATTATGGATGCATCAGTAATCGATTCTATGGTAGTTTCATTTAAGAATAGTGCAGAATTGCCGATTTCGAACCATTTCGTTAGGAGCGCAGTGTTATGCCAGCATCCAAGTCTCAGTCCAGTTATTCTTCAAAACCGCAGATTTTTGCTATTACTAATCAAAAAGGGGGGGTCGGGAAAACGACAACAGCTATTAATCTGGCTTCTGCTTTTAGTGCGCTGGGGCATAAAGTATTATTGGTAGATATTGATCCGC
>JAGLKS010000126.1 GCA_023140905.1 Alphaproteobacteria bacterium
ATTTGAAAGCTTTCTGCAATTGCGAGCTGACCATAGTAGCCGGTATTCCTACAAAATTTGCAACCTGCCGGCTCCCACAAAAATTCAGGTGCTTTGATTTGAATTTTCGGATTCAAACTTTTGATTTCCGCGAGAAATTCTTCAATCAATCCCAACTGTTCGGGAGTTGGCTTTACTTTTTTGGAGCACTTTTCACAAGGTCTTCGCACTAATCTTTGTGTAACCACAAGACTTAAACTCGAAACAAGTACGAATGGTTTTAATCCGAGGCTCAGTAGGCGCGGGATTGCTTCCACTGCGGAGTTCGTGTGGAGAGTTGAAAGCAGCACATGACCGGTCATTGCGGCTTGCGCTGAGGTTTCAGCAGTATTTTCATCGCGGATTTCGCCGACCATTAAGATATTCGGATCGTGCCGCAGCAGCGCACGCAATCCTTTCGCGAAAGTGTAGCCTTGCTCCTCGTCGATTTGACTTTGCACAATATTTTCGAGGTGGTATTCCACCGGATTTTCGAGTGTGGCGATTTTGCGCTCCGGATTGTTGAATTCGGAAAGGAGCGCATAAAGCGTGGTGGTTTTGCCGCTGCTGGTCGGACCAGTCACAAGAATCATTCCTTCGCGCATTCGTACCGCGTTCCGTAGATTCTCGAGTGAAACGTTTGTGAATCCCAGCTCTTCGAAAGTTTTGATTTTCTTTTTACTATCGAGCAGACGACAGACGATACTCTCGCCAAATTCGGTAGGGAGAGCACTTATTCTCACATCGATTTTTCGGTTCTCTGCGAGGAAATTCAGGCGACCATCTTGCGGAATATTCGTGACATTCAGTCGTAGTTTTGACTCATATTTCAGCTGATTCACGATTTCGTTGCCGACCTGCCGATCGAATTCAAGAATTTTTTGCAGAATCCCGTCGACTCGAAAACGGAGATCGATTTTTTGCTCATCCGGCTGAAAATGAATGTCACTCGCGTTAATTCGCAGCGCCCCAACAAAAATCTGATTCAGTGTTTCCTTCGCGGAAATCGCGTGCGCTTTTTTCACGAGCTGTTCAAGATTTTGGACTTCCTCTTCGTAATTTTTAAGGCTGGTTTCTGCGTTTTCATTTCGAAATTCCTTTGGTCGGCGCGGCTGCAACGCGTGGATTTTCTCAATTTTCGCGAGAATTTCCTCGCGGCTTGCGAGATTAAGATAAACCTTCAGCCCTTCATTTTTCAATCTTTCGAGATATTTTTTTGTTCTCGAATTTTTCGGATTAGCTATCGCCACTCTTATTTTTTTACCAATTTGAAAAAATGGAAACGCAAGAATTTGCCTCGCCTCTTCTACCACAATTTTTTCCAGCAAATCCGCGCTGATTGGGACATTCCGGATATCGACGTAAGGAAGCTTAAACAGTTTCGCTTTGTTCGCTGTTTTCTTTTCAGCGAAACTGCGGTTGATTTCACTCAAAGTGTCCGCTGCACTCGCTTCTTTATCGAGTGGTTCGACGACTATTTTTTGATTTTGGGTCATGGTAATTTGTTTTGTGTTTGCCATTTATTTTTAATATATCTCGAAGTATTTTAGCAAAAAGTGCTTGAAAAAGCAAGAAAACAACCTCCGCTAGTATGAAGGAGAGCTTTATTTTGATGGCGCGAGAGACGGGATTTGAACCCGCGACCTCCGCCGTGACAGGGCGGCGCTCTAACCAACTGAGCTACACCCGCGCATTTAAGATGAAAGATTAGATATCATCGTTGGGCTTTGTTCGTCAAGCATGATGTTTAATAAAAAGGCAAAAAACTGCGTTTCTCTAATGCACGGGTATTTTTCATAAGACGGAGCTACTCTACTCTTTTGCCCCATAGTGGGTTTTAACGTACTCTTCCACTAGCTGTTGAAACTGGTCAGCAATATTAGAGCCTCGCAATGTGCAGGCTTTTTTACCATCAATAAACACTGGAGCAGCAGAGCTTTCCCCGGTTCCCGGTAAGCTAATACCGATATCGGCGTGTTTGCTTTCTCCCGGTCCATTAACAATACAGCCCATTACTGCTACTTTCATTGTTTCAACACCGGGATAATCCTTAACCCATCCATGCATTTTAGCGTCAATGTAGCATTGCACACTTTGGGCGAGTTCTTGAAACACAGTGCTGGTTGTGCGCCCACATCCCGGACAAGCTGTAACTTCCGGCATAAAGGAACGAAGCCCTAAAGCTTGGAGCATTTCTCTGCAAACCTTAACTTCTAAACTACGGTCTCCATTTGGTTCAGGAGTGAGTGAGGCGCGGATTGTGTCACCAATTCCCTGTTGCAATAAAAGTCCTTCTCCAAGCGCTGTGGCTACAATTCCTTTAGATCCCATCCCTGCTTCGGTAAGTCCCAGATGCAAAGCGTAATTCGAACGTTCCGCCAAAGCTTGATATACGGCAACCAAGTCTTGAACACGGCTAACTTTAGCTGAAAGAATAATTTTATTAGCAGCTAAACCGATTTCTTCTGCTTTTTGGGCACTTATTAAAGTAGATTGCACCAATGTCTCACGCATTACAGTATCAGCGGTTAATGGTTGGCTGCGATTGGCATTCTCATCCATCATCTTAAGTGCTAGCTCATTATCAAGGCTTCCCCAGTTTACGCCAATGCGTACGGGCTTATTATACTTAATGGCTGTTTCAATCATTTGCTCATATTGTAAGTCTCTTTTTTTACCAAAACCAACATTACCGGGGTTTATACGGTATTTATCCAAAGTTTCAGCAAGGTCAGGATGATCTTTAAGCAAAGTGTGGCCCTTATAGTGAAAACATCCGATTAGGGGCACATCCAGCCCCTCTTTATCCAGACGGTTGCGCAGCTGTATAACGGCTAAAGCTGCCTCATCATTATTTACTGTGATGCGAACAATCTCGGAGCCTGCAAGGAAAAGGTCTTTAACCTGTGCAAAAGTAGCATTAACATCAGTTGTGTCTGTATTGGTCATAGATTGCACAACAACAGGTGCAGTGTTGCCTATAGTGACGCTGCGAACTTTAACTGCGTGAGTCTTATGTCTATTTATTTCCGGTAATGCGACCATGATAAGTGGCTTTATAACTTAAAATATAACGTATTACAAAGGGAATTATAGGCAATAAAAAACACCCCAGTATTGTAACCGGAGCGTTTGTATTAATTAAGGTAATTCTTAGTAATGTCCGATAAGAGCGGAATTAACAGCAAAGTGTGTAGCAATCGCTGCTGCATAACCTATAAGAATAAACGGTGCCCATTTAAGGTGTGAGAAGAATGTGTAATATCCACGTGCAACGCCCATTAGGCCAACACCGGCAGCAGAACCGATAGAAAGCATGCTGCCCCCTACTCCGGCTGTCAGTGTTACCAACAACCATTGGAAGTGATCCATATCCGGTTGCATGGTCAAAACAGCAAACATAACCGGTATGTTATCAACGATTGCTGATGCAAACCCAATCGCAATATTCGCAGTTGTTGCGCCATATCCAGTGTACATGATCTCGGATATGAAGTGTAGGTATCCCAGATATCCAAGCCCACCAACACTAAAGATCACACCGAAGAAGAACAATAATGTATCCCATTCAGCAGACGCAACGCTTTTGAAAATATCAAAGTCTTTGTCTTTACTTTTTCCTGTATGCCGAATAAACCAAGCGGTCATCATTAGTAATGATAATCCTGTCATCATTCCTACGAAAGGAGGAATATTAAGGATTTGTTCAAATGACACTGCCATGGCAATTGTTGTGAATCCAAGCGCTATAATAAATTTGGCACCTGTTTTCATTTTGACTTTTTCATTAACAGTTTTTGGATATTCTTTCGGAATGAAAGGTGTCATCAAAGCAGCCGGAATAGCAAAACAAACTAATGATGGTAAGAATAAAGCAAAGAATTCGAAGAAATTGACATATCCGGCTTGCCAAACCATTAATGTTGTTATGTCGCCAAATGGGCTGAAAGCACCACCGGCATTAGCTGCACATACGATGTTGACACAGCCAAGAGTAATAAAACGAGCATTACCTTGTCCTACTGCCATAATCACAGCTCCCATTACTAACGCTGTAGTAAGGTTGTCTGCTATTGGAGACAGGAAGAACGCCAAAATTCCAGTAGCCCAGAATAACTTACGCAGGCTCATGCCGGATTGCACAAGTTTCATACGAATGACATCAAACACATTCCGGTCTGTCAATGCACCGATATAAGTCATCGCAGCTAACAGGAACAACATAAGTCCGGCATATTCTGCAAGGTTATGGTGAATAGCTTGGTGTAGCTCATGTTTATCAACACCATAATGAGGAGCAATAATACCGATTAGAACCCAGATTATTCCTGCGCCCAGTATAACCGGCTTTGATTTACGCATATGTGTAAATTCTTCGCCTAAAACTAATGCATAGGAAAGTACGAAAACAACAATCGCTGCGATTCCGATCCAGTGTAGGCCAATGTCAAGTGTTACTGGTGAAGTCGCCGCATGCTCAATTGATTCTTCTGCAGAAGCTAAAGCTTGCAACGATGTGAAAGTTAATATTATAAATGCACTAAATGCCGTAGTACTGAAAGATAAAAAACGTTTAACCATGTCT
>JAGLKS010000127.1 GCA_023140905.1 Alphaproteobacteria bacterium
AAATATTTCTCAGGAACAGGGACATCAAGCACAAGAGGTAAATTTGCTGTAAGAAGACCACTACGAGCCAGAAATATACTTGTTGGTGTTTTGGATGTTCGTGATACACCGACTAAAATTATTTCTGCTTTCTTTAAACCGTCATATGTGCGCCCATCATCATAGCGCATCACAAAATCCATAGCAGCAACTCGCTTGAAATAAGCTTCATCCAACATATATTGCAAGCCCGGAACTCCTGCAGCAGGTAATCCAAGATAAGAGGAAAAATGGCGTATAATCGGTTCTAACACAGGAATACAAGGGACACCCAATTCAGTGCAATGCTCGATAAGGCGCTTACGCATATCTTCACGCACCATTGTAAAAATCACCGGCCCCGGTTTTTCAGAAATTTTGCAAAGGACACGTTTAAGCTGTTGCTCACTGCGTATAAGCGGCCAGAATTTCTGAGATGGCTTAATACCGGCAAATTGTGCCAGAACAGCGCGTGAAATTCCTAATAACGTCGTTCCGCTCGCATCTGACACTAAATGAACATAGAACTTTTTAGGCCCATGAGTTTTAGGTTTAGGCATGTATCTTCCACCAGTCTTCAGGTGCATTTATGCATTAGTTTTTTCTGCTTCAGCCTCAGCTTTTGAAGCAGCGAGTTCTTCTTTGAAACGTTCTTTATACAAAGTTTCAAAATTGATCGGAGCCAAACGAACAGAAGAATAACCGCCCTCAGCTGTTACAGACGCTATAATTTGGCGTGAGAATGGGAACATAAGATGCGGAATTTGGATAAATAAAAGAGGATGATGCATATCTTCAGATACATCTTTTCCAACAGATACAACGGCACCGTAATCCAGTGCGACTAAAAAGACGGATTCCTCTTCTTTCTGAGCAAGAACATTCACACGTAATACAACTTCATAAAGATTAGGAACATCCTTGCTCTCGATCGGTTTTGCATCCAGATCAATCCGAACTTTAAGATCCATGTTGTTTTCTGAAAGACCTATTAGAGTATCAGGAGCTGCAGGATTCTCAAAAGACAAATCCTTAATATATTGCATATGGATCGTCACGGGGATGTTTTCAATCTTAATGTCTTGTTTATCTTGTTGTTGGTCTGTTACATCGTCTGCCATATCAATTGTTCCTATAATTTAATTTGAATAAAACTATTATTTTCGTACCGCTTGTTTTCTTAATTTATGTGTTTTGCTTAACACAAAATAACCGGATAGCTCAAGCACCTTATTCTTTCTTAGTATCATCATCATCAACTTGTTCATATTCTGCTTCTATTATGCCTGAATTAGAGGATTCAGAAGAATTGCTGTGAAATCCGCCAGCCTCAAACCGGCCAGAGCGTAACAGACGCCCGCGTAATAATTCCCTCAAAGCCGGGACCAGCAAAGCAAAGCCAATAGCATCCGTAATAAATCCCGGTGTAATCAATGTAGCTCCGGCAGCAACAAGACACAGTCCGTCAAAAAATTCTTTAGATGGTAAAATGCCCTGACGTAGATTCTTTTGCGCCGCCATTAATGTTTGAAGCCCTTGATAGCGAACAATTACGCCACCTAAAACAGCAGTGATTAAAGCCATAAGCAAAGCTGTACCAAGACCGATAACATCGCTAACACTCATAAACACGATGATTTCCACAAAAGGGATTATCACAAATAATAAAAAAAACGGCATAAATATCCTAATTTCAAGATTCTTAATAAATTGATTGTTCAAAGTCTTTAAGGCTTATCACATTAAAAACGGTGGTAAAATGATTTTATA
>JAGLKS010000128.1 GCA_023140905.1 Alphaproteobacteria bacterium
AGCGCTAATATTCTACCCCTTACACCTCTCAGTCCCTTTCGTCCAAGACATTGGTCAGGTGCATTAATTCCAGATACATCAAAGGTGCGGTTTGAAATCATCCACCCCAAAGAACGCCCTGTGAGTGCTACAGCGGATTCTACGGAAGCCCGTGATTGCGCAATTGTTAATGTTGAAAAAGCATGGGATGTTTCTGCTACGCTGCTCTTTGACCCGGATAATCACTTAGAAGAACGTATATATCAGGAACAATTTGCACCGTAACAATCAGGTATACAGCTTGACCATTTACACTATAGCACCTTACCGTTACACTCACGTATAACTTGAAAAAAAATCCAAGGATTCTTGTTGATGCCGCGTCTAACAAACAGAGATAGCATATGAATAAGCCGGAAGATGACACGCTTATCAGCTCTGCGAGGAATGGTGATTCCCGTGCTTTTGAGATGCTGATAAACCGTCATTATGAAAGAATGTTTGCCATAGCTTTTAAATGGACGCGCAACCGCGCAGATGCTGAAGACGTAACACAGACAGCTTGTATCAACATGGCAAAAGGAATTCGCAGATTACATAATGAAAAAACATTTACGACCTGGCTATACCGTATTGTGGTTAATGCTGCTAAAGATTTCTTTCGTCAGAATAACCGCACACAAACTTTACCGGATAATTATGAGCCATTTAGTGAGGCGTTAAACCCGGAAGAAGAACTATATATGCGAGAAAGGCTGGAAGAGATATACGCCCTGCCCGAAAAGGAAAGAGATGCACTATTACTGGTATTTGGAGAAGGTCTAAATCATAGAGAGACAGCTCAAGTTTTAGGCTGTGCGGAAACAACTATATCATGGAGGATTCACAAAGCCAGGAATCATCTTAACTCACAGCGGGAAAAGAAAGGATAAGGATAAAGCTATGGACGATCAGAATATAAAAAATCTACTGGCTAATGTCAAAGCCCCACCCGTTGATGATAATGCACGCAAACGGGCGGTAAACCTTGCTTTATCCGAATTTGAAGCAGCAGGGAAAGCGCAAAACCAAACAAATAAAACCTTTTTCCAAGGATTCATATCTTTGGCGCGTCTAACAAATACAATAACTCAGGATAACAGGAGAAAAGATCCGATGAAAAAGAAACATATATATGGTGGCCTTGCTACAGCTATGGTGGTTGTTCTGGTCGCAGGTGTCAGCTTTCAACAATTTAGTGGCGAGTTTGCCCCAGACAAAGTTCTTGATCTTGGCTTAATAGAGCAAACAGGTATGGTAGCTGTTCTGGATGAAGAAACTATCGCTCCGGCTTTTATCGAAGCTATTAAACAGCAAAATGAAGCTGAGCCAAATCTTGCGCGCCCTCGTGCAGGAGAAAAATTAAAAGGCCTTGAACAGAAACAGAAAAATGAATCTGGTTTAGATCATATGGCTGCTCTGGATTATGCATTTGCAGATGGTAGAGCAGAACCCAAAAAACTTCTGGCAACCCCGGAAATGCAAAAAGAACAAACAATCTCCACAAAGCAAAACTCTCGTATGTTGCAAGAGGGAATAGTTGGAAATACTCTAATGGCCGGTGCTCCTAGTGGTGCTGTTGCTAATTTATATTCTGTAACATCTGATTATGACGATAGCATACAACAAGGCTACAAAGATATCGGACGTGACAAATTTGAAGATTTTAAAGAAAATCCGATCAAGCTTGTAAGCGAAGAATCAGTTTCAACATTCTCAATTGATGTTGATACATCGTCTTACTCTTTCATGAGACGACAAATTAATAACGGAGTTTTGCCGCAAAAAGATGCTGTACGTATCGAGGAAATGATTAATTATTTCGATTACGATTATGCGCTTCCCGAAACCAAAGAAGAGCCGTTCAAACCAAGTGTAACCGTTGTTCCATCCCCATGGGCAGAAGGGCGTAAGCTGGTTCATATCGGAATTAAAGGCTATGACATTGCACCAACCGAGAAACCTCACACTAACCTTGTGTTCTTGCTGGATGTGTCTGGATCTATGAATGCGCCGGATAAGCTGCCGCTTTTGAAAAATTCCTTTAAGCTGTTGCTTGATACTTTGGAACCGGATGACACTGTAGGCATTGTTGTTTATGCAGGTGCTGCCGGAACTGTTCTGGAACCAACAAAGGTAAGTGAAAAATCCAAAATCCTGAATGCGTTGGAAAATCTTTCTGCCGGAGGATCAACTGCCGGAGCAGAAGGTATTCGTCAAGCTTACCAATTGGCAGAAAATAATTTAACAAAAGATGGCGTGAACAGAATTATTCTAGCCACAGATGGCGACTTTAACGTTGGTATTACCAATCGCGATGAGTTGAAAGATTTTGTTGAGCGTAAACGTGAAACCGGAATATTCTTGTCTGTGCTAGGCTTTGGTCAGGGCAATCTGAATGACCACATGATGCAAACTCTAGCGCAAAATGGAAATGGTGTAGCTGCTTATATTGATACTTTAAGCGAAGCCCGCAAGGTGCTGGTTGAAGAAGCAAGCTCTACCCTGTTCCCGATTGCAAAGGATGTGAAAATCCAGGTTGAGTTTAACCCTGATAGCGTGGCTGAATACCGTTTGATTGGCTATGAAACACGCGCACTCAACCGTGAAGACTTCAATAATGATGCGGTTGATGCCGGAGATATCGGAGCCGGTCATACAGTGACAGCTATCTATGAGATCACACCTAAAGGCGGACCTCTCACAATTGATGAAAACCGCTATGAAAAAACTGAAGAGCATAAAGCTAAAACAGATTTCTCGGATGAATATGCGTTTCTGAAAATCCGTTATAAAAACCCGAATGAGGATACAAGCAAGCTGATTACTACGCCTATCACAAAAGCAAATGATGTTGATTCTATCGACAAAGCTGATGATGATACGCGCTTTGCAACATCTGTAGCAGCCTTCGGACAACTTCTTAAAGGCGGGAAATACACAGCATCTTACAGCTATGGTGATGTGATTGATCTGGCTCAAAGCG
The DNA here is from genome assembly GCA_023140905.1 of Alphaproteobacteria bacterium. GTDB lineage: Bacteria > Pseudomonadota > Alphaproteobacteria > Micavibrionales > Micavibrionaceae > UBA1672. The sequence goes on from JAGLKS010000128.1 coordinate 3,005, forward strand.
CAAGAGGGGATGATCCTTTTGGCTATAGAACAGAGTTTGTGAATCTGGTTCGTCTGGCCAAATCTTCTGGCACAATGGAAAAGAGCGCACCGGTCTTACATAAAGAACATCCTATGCACCGTTAATAAACAAATAGCAGAATAAAAATCTCCTCCCTTATATCCGAGGGAGGAGGTTGATTTTTATTAGAACCGTTCTTAAAACTTTTTAGGTTTAGCCGATGCTTTTAGACTACGTAAACGGCGTTTTTCTACCAGCTCATTTTCAATCTGTCCCAGCTTTTCGAAAAGCTCTTCATTAAAATTACCGCCTTTTCTAACCGCACTGTCTTCAGGAATAAGGCCAAGCTTTTTCGCAATTACTTCATAACCTTCGATTAAGTCACCTAGGTCATGGCGGAAACGATCTTTATCCATTTTCTCATTGGTCTTGGCATCCCACAAACGGCAGTTATCCGGTGAAATCTCATCAGCCAGGACAATGTAAAGCTCGCCCTGTGCTCCCCATATTCGACCAAATTCCAGCTTGAAATCCACCAGCTTAATACCAATACCGGCAAATAAACCACATAGATAATCATTCACACGCCAAGCCATAGCAACCATTTCCTCAAGCTCATATGGATCAGCCCAACCCATTGTTATAACGTGGTCTTCACTCACAAGTGGATCGTTTAGCTCATCTTTCTTGTAGTAAAATTCAACAAGTGGTTTGGAAAGAATTTCACCTTCTTCCAACCCCAAACGTTCACACAAAGACCCCGCAGCAATGTTACGCACAACAACTTCCAGAGGAATAATTTCTACGCTATGTACTAATTGCTCACGCATATTGATAGAGCGAATAAAGTGTGTCGGAATACCAATCGATTCAAGTCTTGTCATTAAATGTGAAGAAATACGGTTGTTCAAAACACCTTTACCGGGAATAATATCATGCTTTTTACCGTTACCCGCTGTAGCATCATCCTTGAAATACTGAATGATTGTGCCACTTTCCGGGCCTTCATAAAGAGTTTTTGCTTTACCGTCATATAATTTTTTACGTCTGGCCATCTATGCTGTCCTTTATAAATTTTGTTATGCTCCATGTATTATGGATTCGCACAAATTCAAATGGTAGAAAATTGATAAGCTATATATTGAAGCAAATTTGTTTATTTTCATATAGTTTTATAAAAAAATTATGTTTGCCTATAGTTTCACTTACCTTGTTATTGTGATTTGGCTTTATTTTTGCAGCAGACACGAGGAACGTAGCGTACGTTTAGGTACGTAAGTGACGAGTAACGCACTGCAAAAGTAAATGCAAATTGCTATACTTTGCTATGGCGGTGAATGCCGCATGACATCATCAGGCCAAAACCGATAAGCGCAGCAAGCATTGAGGTTCCGCCATAAGAAACAAGTGGTAATGGCGCGCCTACAACTGGAATTAATCCCATGACCATAGCAATATTAATAAACACATAAAGCGAGAAATTCAGGCTCATACCAAGAGCAAGATAACGCCCGTAAGTATGGCGGCACTGCATTGCTGTAGTAAATCCAACAATGAAAATTAACAAGATCAAAGCCAGTAGAAATATTCCACCGAATAATCCCCATTCTTCAACCCATAAGGTGAAAATGAAATCTGTTTGCTTTTCAGGTAAAAAGTTTAGGTGACTTTGCGTGCCCTGCATAAACCCTTTTCCTTCAATCCCACCGGAACCAATAGCAATCTTGGACTGGATAATGTGGTAACCGGCCCCTAATGGATCTGATTCTGGATTAATAAAAGTCAAGATACGCTGCTTTTGGTACTCATGTAGAAACTGCCACGCAATTGGAATACTGATTGCAGTTAAAACACCTGCTCCGATAAATAACCAGATAGGCGCTCCGGCTATAAACGCTATACCGGCTCCGGCCATAACAATCATCACGGACGTTCCTAAATCCGGCTGGAGTAACACCAGCCCTACAGGTGCAGCAACAACAAGTACCGGCACAATAAGGAAAGAAAGACGCCTCACTTGTTCAGGACTGGCTCCGTGGAAATGGCGTGCCAAAACCATAATAACAACAATCTTCATAAGCTCTGAAGGTTGTAGATGTATAAAGCCCAGATCAATCCAACGCTGTGCGCCCATACCAACATGGCCTTTTGCTTCAACAAAAATCAATAACATCATCCCGATGAAATAAAGTGGCCACGTCAAGCGATACCACCAGCGAATGTCTATCACCGCAATAATCAGCATCCCCACTACACCGACACAAAAACGTGTCAACTGGCGTGAAGCCCATGGATCAAAGCTTCCCCCTGCTGCGGAATATAAAGACGCTATTCCTACTGCGGTTAGGCCACAAACTAGAAAGACCAGCCACCAATTTATCTTAGCTATTTTCTGAGAAATACTCAGGTCATTTTCCCGAAACATGGATTGCATTATTGCGTCTCCTCATCATCATTACTCTTCGCTAACCCTTGTCTTTCGCCTTGATCTTGCATAGTCGGCACAGGACGCTGTGGCTTCTTTGGTGGCCAGAATAAACCGGTTATTCCCGTAGGATTTTCAGGTTGCTCAAGGACCATATCGCTATTTTGTGATGCTTCATTTTCTTTTAGAATATCCGGCTGCAAAAGTGTAGACGCAGGATCTCGCAATTGAGTCTGTTCCAACAGTATCTTAGCAAGTGGTGCTGCTGCTAAAGAGCCGCCAACACCATGTTCTACCACGACAGAACAAACATAGCGCGGATCTCCTATCGGCGCATATCCGACAAAAAGAGCATGATGGCGTTGCTTCCAAGGCAGATCTTTATTCTTTATGCCTAAACGTCGTTGCTCCGCTGTGATACGTTGAACCTGCGATGTACCGGTTTTCCCGCCCATCTCCATGCCTTCTGTAGAAATACGTGACGCATGGGCTGTGCCTTTTATACTATTCACAACACGTTCCATTCCCCGGCACACTAATTCCAGATGTTTTGGATTTACATCCAGTGAATCCCAATTATCATGCCCCAAATACTGATCTCCAACATACCCTGTCATCCATGGTTTAACAGCTAATCCTCCATTTACAAGACGCGCTGTCATAACTGCTAATTGCAATGGTGTTGAAAGAATATGTCCTTGCCCAATACTTGATATAATCGTTTCTCCGGGATACCACGGACGCCCTCTTGTTTTCTTTTTCCACGCAATATCAGGGATAAGACCGGGTTTTTCCTGCCCCAATTCAAGCCCAAGACGACTGCCAAAACCAAACCGTCTTGCCATATCAGCAATCGCATCAATACCAATTTCGGTTGCAAGTTTGTAGAAATAAACGTCACAGGATTCTTGCAATGCTGTTTCAAGATTCATATTGCCATGCCCTGCATATTTCCAGCAATGATAACGGCTTTTTCCGTATTTATAATGCCCGGAACAGCGAACAATAGTATTTCTATTAATGACACCGGTTTCTAACCCTGCCAGTGCTGTAATCATCTTGAATGTAGATCCCGGCGGATATTGACCGGATATTGCTTTATTTGTTTGAGGGTGTGTTGAATCTTCAGTAATAGCACCCCATTCCTCGGTTGTAAGTCCGCACACAAACATATTAGGATCAAAAGACGGATGAGAAGCCATAGCATAAATTGCGCCTGAATATGCATCCATAATAACGGCTGAAGCACTTTTATGGACAGACAGAGTTTCTTGTGTAATACGTTGAAGCTCTCCATCAATCGTCAGCGTTACACGCTTACCGTAAAGCGCTTCTTTGCGCTTTAACTCGCGCACCTCACGACCAACCACATTAACTTCCACTTCGGCTGCACCGGGTTTCCCGCGCATTTTCTTATCATAAACTTTCTCAATACCTGTTTTACCAATACGAAATCCCGGTAATCGCAAAACCGGATCATCTGCTTCAAGGTC
>JAGLKS010000129.1 GCA_023140905.1 Alphaproteobacteria bacterium
AATAAATATCCCCGGTAGATCCGGTAACCGCACTTCAACTTTAGCAACATCACCCCATGTCAGACCTTCTTTGATACGCAAGGGAATAAATTTAGCAGTTTTAGACGCATCTTTCATAACACGCGCAATGCACTCTTCTTCAATATAAATTATTTTTTGAAGTGCACGCATTGATTTTTCAATATCATCCGTTTGTTCAGGGATAATAAGCACGCGGTAAATCTGTATATTGACTGCCAGAGGGACACCAAAGCGGTCTACTATTTCACCTCTGGGGGGTGGAAGAATTTTGATGTTAATCCGGTTTTTATCCGATAGCATCTTGTAACGTTTACCCTGTGCAATTTGCAACCAAGCCAACCGCGTTCCCAATATGATGAGTCCAAAAAGCTGCAACCCACCGATAACAAATGCCCGGCGGGTAAAAAGCTTTTCGCTGTAATCATCATAATACATTTATTCCCCTTCTAGCTCACCGCGCTATATTGATCCTGTATATAGGGTAAAGCTTTATGTGATAAATGCAGGATTACAGCAATTAATGGAAAGAGAAGAATAGCCGCAAAACTTGCCAAAATGACTGGCTCAATACTTCCCCATTGCAACCGTATCAGCCCAAAAAGCAACCATTGCATAGACAAGGAAACAAAACCGGCCATCATAAAACCTATCCATACTACAGCAAATGGCTGTCCGGTTAAAAACAAACGCTGTGAGACAATTACATGGCGTAAGAGCAAAAAGATAAATGCATTTAACCCCACAGGCCAGCCACTTAATAGATCAAAACAAATACCTACAGCAAAAACCAGCGATGGCGAGATAAGTGTAGGACGATAGATTGACCAATAATAAATCACCATAATAATAAATGGAACGTCAATTGTTGTCGAGATCGGCATAGCAATAGAAATTGTATTAAACAAAAATAATAAAAACATCAGCAAATAAACAACCGACATGCGGAAAAATGCTGGGAAATAGTCTGCAAAGGATTGCATGTTTATCTTATCCTTTCTTTGGCTGTATTTTTCTGAAGAACGCGCACAATCTGAAGTTTGTTAAAGTCAGAGAATAAAATAATATTCATCTGTCCTTCTTTATCGAGCTGTACGCGCCCTACTGGTAGACCATGAGGAAAAACACCACCATATCCTGAAGTGATAATCCGTGTACCATCGAAAATCTCACTCTCTTCCGGCACGTGAATAAGATGCGGGTTATTTTCGTTTGCACCGGCCATAATTGCATGCTGGCCTGTATCTTCAACGACAATAGGCACACGCGAGTTAATATCGTTAACCAGAAGTACTCGCGATGTTACTTTACCCACTTCAACCACACGGCCAATAAGTCCCTCTCCAGCCATCACTGCAGCATCTTTTTTGACACCGTCATTCTCACCAACTCCGATAAGAATGCTTTTAACGTAGGTGTTGCCTGAATCTGCTAATATGCGCGCAGCAATATGTGTGTATGACGAATCAAAACGTAAGTTCAAGAGTTCTCGCAAAGCCCTGTTTTCAGAATCAAGTAATAGTGCCGTCTGATACCATTGACGAAGGCGGATATTATCATTCTCAAGACGCAGATTATCCGCCTGTAACTGCGCAAAATCAGTGATGTCATGGAGCATTAATGTTGTTTTCTGGAAAGGATAGCTGATAACAGCCAGAGGTGTGGAAAAGAAATCCGCTGTTGCTATACGCGTCGATTCAAAAACCTGTGGGCGAAAAGAAGAAAAGACCATAAGGATAACGCAAAGCACCATCAACCCACCATTCGAAAAAGATGTCCCCATCCACGGAAAGGGAAGATGGCGCGCTCTTCTTCTGACTTTTGTATAATATCCCAACCTACAAGCTTCCTGACTCATTTTAACTAGTTATGTTAGAAAGATAACAGCTTTTGTTCAATGCGCAATCGAACAAACATAACGGAGACAAAGGCGATGAAGCTATAGCCGTCTTAAACTTAATACGTACCAATCAACACGTGACGCAAAGACTTACCGGCTTCCAGCGCATGACCGGTTCCCAGAGCAACACAGGATAACGGATCATCGGCTAATGTTACGGCCAATCCAGTAGCATGACGCAGAACAAAATCAAGATTGGTTAAAAGCGCACCACCACCTGTAAGAACAATACCGCGGTCAACAATATCCGCCGCCAGTTCAGGAGCTGTATGCTCTAGTGCTACTTTCACACCTTCGACAATTTGCCCGACAGGTTCAGCCAGAGCTTCAGCAACCTGACGCTCTGTGATTACAATCTCTTTTGGCACACCATTCATAAGATCACGCCCACGAATTTCCATGGTACGTCCCTCACCATCACCGGGTATGCATGCTGAACCAATTTCTTTCTTAATTCGTTCAGCGGTACCTTCTCCAACAAGCAAATTATGTACGCGGCGAATATAGGCAATTATAGCCTCATCCATTTTATCCCCACCAACACGCACAGAACGCGCAT
>JAGLKS010000013.1 GCA_023140905.1 Alphaproteobacteria bacterium
AGCTCTTCTGACACTTCACCTGCGGTGAAGGTGGTCTTTATATCTGTAATTCTGGTCATGTCTTTTCCTTTAATCTCTATAATTCAGGCATAAAAAAACCGCCCATCTGGACGGCTTTGTTTGGTTTTTGTCTATCTATTTTTATTTCTCTTTTGGTTTTTCTTTTATAACAAGCTTATTTGGAACAATTACATCACGAGAAATCTCTGTAAACAATTCTACTATACTATGAACTTGGTTCACCGGCATAACAATAGTAGCAACGATTTCTCTTTCTCTAACGTCATTATTCGTCATCATTTTATCGCTAGTAAGATTAAACTTAACGACTTCATCAGAAACCATTATCCCCTGAATTCCATCTGCATAGATTTCCGAGTGTCCTCCAATCTTTTCATATAATTCCAATTTTATGCCTGAATCATCAGTATGTGTCATCAATGGTTTCCTAGGCATATTGTTTCCCTGCTATTTTATATGTTTCTGATTGCTTTGTACCTAAATTAAAAAAACGTACATTTTTTCGAACCCTGCTACTTTCCTCTGAATATGTTTTAGCTAGGCAATCATACGATGCGTCATGATTATCTGAAACGATATCCTCGTATGGTGTAATTTTAATTTCAGGTTTACACGCAAGTGCACGCGCCATGTCTGACAATATCTCAATCGTGATATTGCCTGTCCCATTGAGCCGTCTGGAAATAACCGACTTATGAACATCTAACCTTTCGGCGATATCTGATTTTGTCAGCCCTTCTTCTTTCTCCCTTTTTTCAAAAGCCAGATATATCTCACGCCACATTGCACGCAAAAGCCTCGCACGAAAAACCTCTAAATCTTCTGCTAATAATGGCTCAATTAATTTTGAAGTATTCTTTTTCATCTTTGCTCCACTTAAAATGTCTTTCCCTGAAAAACCCTAATTCGTTACTAAAATCTATAACTTTTTTTATATGCGGTTTATAAGCCTTGAACGATTTAAGATTCTTTCTGTATTCGCAATGACTGACAATAAATATATTCTGCTTATAAAACCAGCCAAAAATCCTGACTGCATCCGGCGGTTTTGTTTTAATCTCCCATATATCCTCTTTAATGTTCATCAACCTTCTTATTTCAAGCCCTAATAATAAATTTTGTCCTTCGACGAATTCAGAAAGTACCGCATTTACATCTTTCCATGCATTCGGATTCGGCGTTTTTTCTCCTAATTGTTTGGAACTAAAGCACCATTTATGCGCCTCTTGTGACACATAAACGCACCTGTTCTCAAGTTCACCAACATCAATCTTTGCCTTAAACTTTAATACTTTTTCGTCATTAACAGCTTGTTTTAGAGTTGCCATCTATATCAACCATCTTACGTTAAGATGCATTAAAATTGCGTTAAAAGTCAACAAAACAATTATCACAAAATAATTTATACTGTGCACATTTACAACATAATGAGTTTTAGAAGCCCGTCAAGGTTACTACTCCCGCACATTAATCAACGTAAAGTCTTCTATCCGGTTTGGGGTATCCTGCTGAGCGTCGATCTGGCGGGCGCGTTGAAAGTCGCCATCAGCTTGTTTGTATAATCTTTCCGAGCGCGATGTATTTTCCGTAATAGGGATAGCAAATTCTGCTGCAAGTTTCGTGATAAGTACGCTATCAAAATATGGCGGAAAGCTCTCTTCATCGGGACGGTAAATATAAGTCAAAATGACTTCCGACGCATTTGTATGGAGTTTTCCTGACATTATGCGATAATTTATTCCTCGCCCGCGCAAACCGTTTCCGGCACTCAAAGCACGCAGAAAGTCTGTCGGTAATTCATAGGCATAAGTAAAATCTGCTGTTGGTGCTTCGCTTAGTTGTGCCAGCTCTATTTGGCCGGTTGCGAAGCTCCATGCATAGGCTGAAAGCAAGCTATCCCGCACTTGTTCGTATAAAGCTCCGGCGATTTCGCTTTGAGCGCTGCCGTCTTCAAACGAGCTGATCGGTGCTGCCCCGATTTTTATAAGTGCGCGGGAGCACAGTCCAATATCTGATAAAGCCATAATAAATGTCTCCTCATTAAGAATTTAAAAGCAACAACCACGCCCCTTTCCTTCACAAGAAGAGGTAACTCATGAAAGATAAGAAGCATGGCTGTCTATTTACATAACGCGCAATTAGTTATGCATAAGCTGTTATAGTGACGCTGCTACCGTCATTGGCCGAAACGACATAGAATGTTGTCACTTTCGTACCGTCAGTATCGATATTAGCAATGATTAAGTCATTCACATTGAGCATACCCGCAGCTGAAACGAAATAATCTGCTGTTGCTACGCTGTCATCTACAGTAGTGTAGTGCCATAATGTGAAGTTATTCGCGTAGGCAAGTACGCTTAAATCAGATGCTGTAAAAGCCATGATTTATCTCCTGAAATATAAGTTGTTTAGTTATGTATTAAGAATTAAGTTTCATATTTAGAGCAAAAAGGATTTAGGCTGGATCAAGCATAAGCACCGTAGTAACCCGGTAACGCAGATCCAACCTAAACAATCGAAGCTCTAATCGGGTGTCTCATCGCAGTTAATAACTACAATTCCCGATTCATCGATTAGACCTGCGCCTTGACTCATCATGTTATTGACGAAGTGAGCAGCGCGATCTCCATGCCATGAGATATCTGTTTGCACATCACTGGCTGCGGCATGACCTATCGCTGTTTTGTGATAATAAAAACATGAGCGAATGTCATTTGCATCCATTGGCAAACCGGAATGCGGAACAAAAACTGTTCCCAGAAACATCTTAGCTTGAGTGATGCTTGCAAATGGTAGAGCATCTGAGCCGACATAATCAGCATTGACGAATTCATCAATTGCCAGCAAATCGCTCCATTGCTTCCAGCCGACAATACAAAAACGCTGGCCATCATCGGGCACATCATTCTCACCGAATGTTTCAAAAGCCTCAAGGATCTTATCCTTGGTCAGACCAATATTGCCGTCATTAATGGTTTGAGAAGAAGCATCTTCCAGAGCTGTAATAATCAGCTCATCGGTTTTGCGGCCAAGTGCGTGAGCACCGGCATTAGCAATAACCTGACGTTCATCGATATTAGTCTTTAATTCATCCAGACGATCAACCCAGTCACCGGCATAATAGTCGCTTAAAGCTACTTCTATGTTAGAGTGATCCAGATTCATAACCGGCACCATACCATGTGTAGATTTGATACTGGCTGTGCCCTTGCCGACCTTCTGAAAAACAGCAGAAGAGCCATTTACATTCGGGATTATGCGCACTGTATTACGCAGCTTTGATCCCTGACGTTGGTAGGCCTCATGCACTTCACGTTCGAATTGCTTGATAAAGGCCTGATCTATCGTAGTAGACATTGGTAAACCTCATTTAAATTGAATAAATTGTTAATAATGCCCGCCAACTCCGGTTGTCTTTGTCTTTAAATTAAGCAAAGGCCAAAATCATGCAGAAATAAAAACATCGCGTTTAGGCACAAGCATTACGTTGTGTTATCCAAAGCGATGGAAATTCTTATATGTAATATGTAGGTAATTTGTATAAACGCTGTGATATTTGATAAACTTTAAACAGAATCATGGCGTTGATAATGACAGTGTATGAATATAATCCTAACATTGTCAAGAAGTTTTTTAATTTTATTGAAAATAATTTTACATAGCTGTGGATTTTTTCAAAGATTTCACATATTTGACTTAATTTTAGCAAAAACATATAATAGGATTAGTTGAGTGTATGATTAATGGGTAAAAATATGTTTGGAAAATTAGCATCTTCGTTAAAGCAGGATGAGAGTTCTGCTCTTTTGCATAAAAACAGGCATCATCCGAGGCGTGGTGACGATCGTTGTGTTGGCGTTGTTAACGGTCAAATGCATCCGGTTGAGAACTGGTGCAATGGAGGCATGCTTATTACTGCTGATGAACGTTTATTTAGCATCGGTCAGGAATGTATATTCACAATAAAATTCAAGCTTCGTGATGAAATCATGGAAGTAGATCATAAAGCCCGCGTAATCCGTAAAACACCGGGTAAGGTTGCTTTGCTATTTGATCCTCTTACATCTCCTGTTCAATCGAACTTTCAAAAAGTCGTTGATGATTATGTTTCCCGCCGTTTTGTGGAATCACAAATGTAATGTTTGCTTATCCGGCAAACCGGATTCATTAACTTTTCCTTTTATCCATCATTTCAGCTCGCTACTATAGCTTGTTTATAAGGTTATTTAAGCGATCATAGGCTTGATCCACTTTATTTGCAAACTGGCTTATTTTAGATTTTATAATAACTTCATTACTATCTTCGTCTTCAGAGTAGAAATCAGCAGGTGCGTGACCCAATGTTGCCCCAATAACTTCCTCAAGGTCAGTGTAAATTATAGCAAGTTGTTTCTTTAAATTATCAGTGGTCATATCATCCTCCGTAAGATTATTTTTAGTCAGAAATCTAAATAAATTCTTCGTGCTCGCTGTGTACCCTCCCTCTTGTACTATAATATACGGTTTAGTATGTAAACATAAAGACATATAAAAAAGCCTTCCAGTTAAGGAAGGCTTTAGTTTTCATCAAGGCGTTTACCTACGCAACATTTAAACATCGATTATTGCCCGTAAAGGCTTTCAAATCCCTGTGTTACTTTAGCAACATAGGCAGGATCTTTATCGCGCCAATATTTTGGGTCACGCATCATGGACGATAATTCGGTTTCATTTAGCCCCCCTTGTGCATGGGCACTTTTGCGGCTAGCTAATTTAGGTTCTCCGCCTGCTTTCATCATGCGGTATAATGCCAACACACCCTCATATGAGCTGGATAAGCTATCAAGCACATCAGGCGGCAAATTCTGTTTACCAAAATTGAGAAGCTGATGGGACAATCCGCGCCATTGTTCAGAACCTCCAAAATGGTTAACCAGTTTTTCAACTTCACGCTCAGCACGAAATTCAGAAACTACATCACGCAACATTGGCATCATGCGCTCTGCTGCAAGATCGTAAACAATTTGTGCCTGATTAGGGGAAAAGTCGTTTTCGTATAAACGCCTGTTTATTTCCACATCAGACTGGAACATACCATGATCGCAGTTGATCGGATATTCTTCCGGTGTTTTCGGGCGTTGCGGCATTTTGTTTTCAGATAATCTTTGCTCTAGCTCACGATAAGATTTAATAAGCAAATCCAGCTGTAATTCTCCTGTTTCAGGATTTTTGAATTTCTCTGGAATATCGTCGTGTTTTGGGTTTTCTTCGATAATATCAGTCATTGTATAAACTCTCCTAATTTAGTGTTTTAAGTTTGTGTATTTGTTGTTTCCTCAGAAATTAAATCAGAGGCTACTTTGTCGCCCTCATCTTTTTGTGGAAGCTTTGTTGTAGTCAGTTTTTCCATTAGCGCTTCCGTAACTTTATCAGCTGTCTGAGTTGATAACTGACTGGTCATTTCTGCGACAATCTTTGTCATACCCTCCTCATCTAATACTGCACCTACCATCGGCAAAGCGCTTTGATCTTCACTACGAATTAAATCACTTGGCACTGTTAAGACTTCGCCTAAAAAACGTGCCGCAGCAGACATATTGATACAAGACGTTGCTTCTGCCCCCATAGCTGTTACAGACTTAATCCAGCTTAGTGTGTTTTGAACATCGCGCTGACCTTGTGATCTGGCAAGAGGCGAACGATAATCTATTGCAATAAACTGACCATCAAGATCAACATCAGGAACTTCTCCGCGACGACGCAATATTGAATATGCCCTCTTGATAAGCGGTGTCAGCAATTCTGATTGTAAGCGCCCATAAGTTGCACCCAATATCAGTGCGATTTCGGAAGAGCGCTCAAGAACTTCTGTTGCACTCATTTTGGTTCCTGCTACAGGAAGCAACTTATCTGCCAATAATGCGCGGCGTATGTTGCTTTGCATGTTCTCAAGCATAAGCTGGGACACATCGAATTGGCATGGCATTTCCAGAGCTTGCAACCCTTTAGATCCAATTGCCTTTGGAATGATTGTACCGGGAACAAGCTCTATATTCGCCGGATTTAACACACCATCATCATCAGCTTGCCATATTCCTGTGACAGCGATTGACGCATTCTTCAAGATTAGCTCGACAACTTTATTAGCTGTTTTGATATCGGGCAAAGCTTTCATAACCGGTGAGCGGCCAT
>JAGLKS010000130.1 GCA_023140905.1 Alphaproteobacteria bacterium
ATAAGCAAGTATAGATGACTGATTATAACGCCGCATTCTCAACCGTGCAAAATGAAGCGGCACAGGAATAAGTACGTCAGCATGAGGCAAAAACTCCCGCCCGGCCATTTGCATCCACATAGCAAAGCTTTTCACAAGATATGTCTTGTCACCGTGCTTAAACCCTAAAATCAAATCACGGCTGGCATCATCATAAATCAAAGCCGAACGCGCAGTATCATATACAGGTTTTTTCTCAACACATCGCATACAGAGCAAATTTTGTTCTTGCGTAGACTGGCTACTTTGCGCCTGCGTGTCATAAGAGAAAGGCATACCACAATGTTGACAATATGGCGCAGCGATAAAGTTAAGCCGTCGCCATGCCTGCCCTGATAGCATACCCTGATCTTCGACATTCTCTCCTGTCATCGGACAACGCGCCGGGAGGACGAGATCAATCGCTTGTCTAGCTATACTTAAAGCTTGATGATATAAATTATGATAGAAACGTGGCTGTGTCATGTTTTTTAGAGTATGACGCTTATGTCTTTTTTCCAATAATATTTTTGCATCTTATAGCATTCTCGATATATGATGCATAACTACAAATAACATAAAGTCAGTGTGTTAAGGGTAACAGACAAGAATGGCATCAGATTCCGGCAAACATGATGATAATGCACCTAGCGATGGATGTGGCGTAACCTACATTGACGAACGGAACGCTTTGCTTAAAGATGTTCCTTATACGGTAGTACGCAAAGCATGGTTTATCCTGTCACATATATTGCTTAATACAGGCGCACGCGTTGCGCATCTAGGGTGCGAAGATGGACAGCTTACTTATGCCATGGCTGCACTTAATCCGGCTGTCACATTTATTGGTGTCAATAAAAGTAAGAAAGCTGTCCGTGAGGCTTCTACAACATACAAGCTAGAAAATCTAAAGTTTAAAATGGGTGACATATCTGGTGAGATGTTTAAAGAAAACTCATTAGATGCCATTATTAACTCTTTTACTTTGCATCAGGTTTATTCTAATGCCCGATATAATCCGCGCATTGTTAGTGATACTTTGCATAAACAATTCGCCATGCTCAAAAATGACGGGCTAATGTTTATTCAGGATTATACTAAGCCTTCGGAAGATGAATTTGTATTGATGGAAATGCATAACCGCCCAAGTACAGGCGAGTCTTTATCTGATATGTCCGAGGCTGATTTACTGGTCTGGTATTCAGAACATGCTCAACCCAAACAAGATCCGGGTTGTGGAGGGTTTTTTCTTGAGGAACTTCCTCCGCGCTTTCCACATACACGCCTGTTTCGCTTGCCACATAAATGGGCTTACGAATTCATTATGCGTAAAGATAACCGCGACCTCTGGGAAAAGAATCTCCCTTTTGAATTTACTTATTTTACTATAAATGAGTTTCATAAAGAATTGCACTCTTTGGGTGCACAAATGCTTTATTCTGCGCCACAGTGGAATGAAGATTATATTCACGATCATTTTGAAGGCCATTTCCGGCTTATGAAGATTAACGGAGAACTCCTCGGTGATCCGGCAACCAGCTTTATTTCTGTATCTCGTAAACGACCGGAGAAAGCTAGCCTCAGCGTAAAAGAACGTCGTCTAACACAAGAAAAAATCGGCACACTGGAAATTAAAACTTTGCGCAATAAAATTAATGGCAAAGTCCTTGATATTGTCACGCGCAGCAAAGAAATGAGTGAAATTCTTCCTTATCGTATTGATGATAAAGGACGGCTTTATGTTTATTTGCATGATGGCATTATCAGAGGATTGAGTAACGCTATACAGCGTAATGGCAGTAATATTGATGGCCGTCATTGGTCCGGTCATATGCTCGAAGCTTTATCCGTAGATAATATCATTATCCAAAATCTTGGCAAGATTTCTGCACATAAAACCAAAAAATTTATAAAAGCCTATACAGGCTTAAATACACAAAATAATGCTATATTGGAAACAGCCACAACTTACTATCCTGATCCGCATTATATTGAAGAACGCGTTAATACTTATTTCGTTCAAATCAAAGATCATGATAAACAACTTGCCCCTAAAGCCGAATTGCTGGCCGGATATAATTTCCGGGAAAAAGGAACCTTGCGTGAGTTCAACGCACAAAATGTGACAGACGCAATTGCTGTCGGTATGGTTCCAAACTCTCGACTGGAACTGCAAATCCTTTCTTTGATGCAACATGCCAAAGTCAAATCCGAGAACTGGATCAGCAAAGATATTCCCATTGCTGTTACACGCGTTATTAAAGAATTCAAGATTACGGATTACACAGAACTGGAAGATCACGACGAAGCTTTTTATATGGAGGTCAAAGGATCGGCTGGACAATTAAGAACTGTGAATTCTATTTTTGTTGAGGAATCTCAAAACCATGGCGGCAATAAAGGCCTTACAGCAGAGCCTATGGATTTTGTGCTTCACGATAACAAGACCATTAATACAGCAGTTATTTTGCCATTAACCAAGAATATAAGAGATGTCGTAATGGCTGGTTTTACTGTCCGGCACTTGCCTGTCCCTGAACGTATGGGCGGTAAAGGACTTACTTTGGGCGTACCACAATACGACATTCCCAAAGAGATCAAAAATATGCGTCAGCTCAAACACTATCTTGCAGAGCACATCGGCGTTAAACCGGAGATGATCGTAAAACTGGGAGAGAGCTATTACACTTATATCGGTATTACACCGCAACGTGTCCACCCTTTTGCTGTGATATCTCCGCCAAGAGGATTTAAAGGTGTGGACTTTTTTCTGCCCCTCGTTGAATACATGATGGAATCAGATTCTATGCCAAGATCGGAATACGCAGCAAACACAAAAAAAAAATATTTCAGATCACAACATGTTTTAACTGTAATCGCACGAGGCTATCGTCTATTACCCGATTATATGAGGTTTGCCGCTCGGCTTAAAGCAAGAGCCAGTCTGGCAGAAGTTAATGCAACATATATTCAACCTGATTGGACTTTACCAGACTCAATTTCAAGAGCACCTTCCGACATATCTCCAAAGAAAAAACAGGACGACGACGCTAAAAAAGACATAAAATCCTCTTCAAAAAACAAGGGCGTAGATAATCCTTCTCCAGATAAAAATTTAAGGGCCGATCCAAAAGATGATGATAGAATCTTGGATGATGATATTGATAACGATATTGATGAAGAAGATCCAGACAACAACTATGATCCTGATGAACCAACACTTGAAAAATGATGATATCTTATACACAAGCTAATTAAATATAGATTCCTGTTTCTTATTCGCTACTGTTTGAGTCCGGTTTTTTACGTGGCATACGGCGACGTTTATTTTTGTTCTGAACAACTGGAGATAATCGCCCCGATTTTCCGGCATTTTCCACTCCTTCCATCAAAGATCCTCCGTCGTGTTTCATGTTTGAACGATGCGAAGGAATAGGCAATGGCTTGGCTGTAAATTGATCGCGCTCGCTCATAGCCAATTCAATTTCAAGACGAGAGGATACTTTGCGTAATTCATGGATTGCCGCATGCAGCACTTCCTGAGTCTTAGGATCTTGTTTGTTTTCTTCCCAGACAATATAAACATCCAGACATTTCTGAGACGTTTCTTTCAACCGTTCATGAATATCATTACTCATCAAAAAGCTCCTTGGTTCTTGTTC
>JAGLKS010000131.1 GCA_023140905.1 Alphaproteobacteria bacterium
TTTGAGGATCAAGTATAATTTTTGAGGCATAGCCGTAGCTACGGTGATAAAATTATGCGTAGATAATCAAGAAAATTCGTCAAGCAAAATGTACTATTCTTTAAGTGAAACTACTATATATTAGAGCCTATGAAAATCCAGTTTCGCCAAATTGAAAGCTTTGTCAAAGCACCGGATAAGTCCGCGCGCGTTATTTTGGTTTATGGGCCGGATAATGGTTTGGTAAGAGAGCGTGCCGCCATAATCGGTAAAACAGTTGTTGAAGATTTGAACGACCCATTCAACGTCGCTGCGCTTTCAAACGAAGGATTGATAGAAGACCCTGCGCGCCTTCCGGACGAAGCAAGTGCTATTTCCATGATGGGAGGAGATCGTTTAATCCGCATAGATGGGGGAAGCGATAAAATAACGATGTTACTCAAAGCTTATCTGAAAAACCCCGTCGAAAGCGCATTAGTCGTTATACAAGCCGGAGAATTAAGTCCGCGTTCTTCTTTGCGTAAACTATGTGAAAGCGCAAAAAATGCAGCCGCTCTGCCCTGTTATGTTGAAGATGAGCGCAATGTAGCTGGATTTATCCGCACAAAACTACAAGAAGAAAACATGCACATTGAGCCGGATGCTATAAGCTGGTTAGCGTCTAATATCGCTGGAGATCGTGGCCGTGTGCGCTCGGAGCTGGAAAAACTTATAACTTATAAAGGCACAGAAGATTCCTCCCCAATATCATTAGCACAAGCGCAAGCTGCATGTGGGAACGCTAAACAACAAAGCTTTGATGATTTGGTTTATGCACTGGGAGCAAAGAGAAGCGCGCAAGCACTTAAAGCTTACAGTATACTTACGGAAGAAGGCACAGCTTTTATCGCTATTATTAGAAGTCTGCAAAATCATTTCCGCCGTCTGCACATTACAAAATCCTATGTGCAAAGCGGCATGGATATAGATAGCGCAATGAAGAAATTATCTCCACCGGTTTTCTTCAAACAAGCACTGCAATTTAAAGGACAAGTTAATAATTGGCCGCTTGATACGCTTGGCATAATTTTAAACAAATTAACGGAGCTGGAAGTGCAATGCAAAAAAACAGGAAGCCCTGTAGAAACATTATGCTCGCAAGCTATTCTAGGGATTAGCAAGATGCGCAGTAGATAAAAATTCCAGACAAATGTCAGCTATTAGGAGAAAAAATGAATCCAAAAATCGAAACAGTAGGAAACCTTTTATATTGGGCTTATGCAAATTTAGCCATGGCTCATGCTGCCACAACAGATAACTCCATAAAATACAACAAAAAGCACTACTTTATCCGCAGTCGTCTTTACAAGGGGCTGCAAGATAGCTCCATGAATATTCGCTCTTTTTTTGATGATGAACGCTTAAAAATGACATTATCGCAGTCATGTTGCTACTGCGGTTCTACCGATCACCTTGCAGCAGACCACATCATTCCAAGAAAAAAAGGGGGGCTTGATATTGGTGAAAATTTAATTTGGGCATGCAGGTCTTGTAATAGTTCAAAATCAGCAACAGATATGCTTCAATGGATGCAGTCAAAAAACATGTTCCCTTCTATTCTTCTATATAGGCGTTACTTGAAACTACTCATCAATCATTGTCGTGAAAACAAACTTATCGATACACCTTTAAAAGATACCGATAATATGGGGCTACCATTTAATCTCTACGCCATCCCACAAAAATTCTTACCCTTGTCATCCATGAAACTTTGGGTAATAAAATAGCGGTAACCTAAATTAAAGAAACCCCCGCCCTTCACGCTTGCGAATATCATTCAGCGTTTCTTTTAACATTTTCATACTATGCCCTAATCCCAGTCCGGTCTTAATCACATAATCAGCGTGATTGCATTTCTCTTTATCCGGCATTTGTCGCGCTAAAATAGCTTCAAATTTCACCTCATCCATATAGGATCGTTCCAAAGCCCGTTGACGCTGTATTTCCAACGGCGCACTGACAACCAATGTATAATCAACGCGCTTTTCTGCGCTTGTTTCAAATAAAAGCGGGATATCCAAACAAACCATAGAACGGCCCAAAGCGGTATGTCGGGCAATAAAGCTTTGCTGGTCTTGTTGAACAAGCGGATGCAAAATGCCCTCTAACCGTTCACGTAAATCATTATGCGCAAAGATCAAAGCACCCAGCACCGCCCGCTTTATGGCCTTTGTTTTTCTCTCATAAATATCGGGGAATTCATAAAACGGAAAAGCCGCGGCAATAGCTGTGCGGGCTGGATTATCCGGCTGTAATAACTGATGCACAGACTTATCAGCGTCATGAACAGGAATGCCCATATTTTCTAACATAGCACTAATCGTGGTTTTACCCATTGCAACAGAACCGGTTAATCCCAATATGACAGGCTTCATGCAGCTAAGACCTTATCTATAAGAGCCGGTGTAACCTCAGGCATAACGCCATTCCATAATTCAAAACCGGGCCGGGCTTGATGTAACAGCATGCCAATCCCTGTAACATGGCGCAAATTTTGCCCCTTAGCTTGTTGCAGTAATCCAGTATAAAGCGGCGCATAGACAATATCTGTTACCAAAGCATCAGGCGGAGCAAGCGATATATCTATATCTAAAGGCGGTTTGCCCTCCATCCCAAGAGAAGTAGTATTGACAATCAGATTAGCATCGATAACAATTTTATTACGCTCGTCCCAAGACCGGACAATAATCTTATCCGGTGCCATTTGTGCCAGCTCATCCGCTTTTTCACGTGTGCGATTAAGCAAAACAATCTCAGGAACACCCTGATTCAATAGAGCATAAATAACAGCTCTGGACGCGCCGCCAGCACCGAGTACAATAGCGCGCCCTCCTGCAAAGCTCCAATCATCCCAGCCCTTATCTTTGCATGTCTCAAGGATATTATGCGCAAAACCAAAAGCATCGGTATTAGTGCCGTAAAGCTTCCCATCGCAAATAGTAACTGTATTCACAGCACCAATAGTTTTGGCCCGCGCATCAATTTCATCACATAAATCTATAATCGCAATTTTATGCGGCAAGGTAACATTAAACCCGCAATAACCTTGTTTAACCAAAGCCTTAACGCCCGTGCCCAGCACATCCGGTGCAATATCAACAGCTTCATAAGACCCGTTAAGCTCATATTTACCAAGCCATGTATTATGAATGAGAGGGGATTTACTATGCGCTATCGGATGCCCAATCACTGCCGTTTTTACGAAATTTTCATTCATGGCAAAACCTTATACTTTGTGCGGAGAAATGTCAGTAATGGTAAAAGCGGCATACCCATAATCGTGTAATAATCACCGTTAATACATTCAAACAGCCACGCTCCGGCCCCTTCGATTTTATACCCGCCAACACAGGATGTTAGCGCATCTGTGTCTTTAGCAGCATAAGCCTCCAGAAAATCCTCATCAAAATTATGCATGGTTAAATCAGCATGATCTATATGCATAAAGACAGTATTCTTGCCTTGCACAGCACAAACACAAGAATAAAGCCGATGAGTTTTTCCTGCTAAACCGCGCAATACTTTTTTCCCTTCTTCAAGCGTTAGGGATTTGGATAATATATCTCTATCAAATTCAAGTGTTTGGTCTGAGCCAATCACTAAAGCATCAGGATATAGCGCAGCAACATGTTGCGCTTTAGCTTGGGCAAGTTGCTTGGTAATATACTCTATTCCACGCTGTTTCGGCTCCAGAGATTCTACAAAATTACGTTCATCTATATCGGCAGGAACAACCCGAAAAGACAATCCCGCATTTTCCAGCATGGTTTTACGTGCCATGCTACCTGAAGCTAGTATAATTTCTGAAACAGCGGAGTGAGTAGAAATCAGGGACACGTCTTTTCCTCACCTTTTTTCTTTTTTTCTTTCTCCGAGCGAGATTGCAACATTGATAAAATCTCGGCTGAAGTTTCTTCAATAGACCGTTTTGTAACATCAATAACCGGCCAGCCATATTTGCTAAATAAACGGCGGGAATTGCGCACTTCTTCTTTAATTTTCTCCTCATCTACATAGGTATTCTCATTAACAATTTGAAAACTTCGTTCACCGGATTTAATACGGTTATAACGCAAAGCACATAAATGAGCAGGAGAAGCTATCAACCCGACATAAAGCGGTTTTTCAAGAGTTAAATATTTCTCAGGAACAGGGAC
>JAGLKS010000132.1 GCA_023140905.1 Alphaproteobacteria bacterium
GTTAGCGAAAAGATATAATTATATTACTAGATTTACAGCCAATGAAATGCTAAAAATCAGCCGCAGATGAACGCGGATTAACGCGGATGCGGTTATTGCGGTTAATGAATAAATATTCCACACTTCATGAACCCAATGTGTTTGACAGGAGCTATTTGAAATGAGAATGGTGTGGTTTTGAGGAAGGGAGTTACATGTTATACATGTTGTATATCCATGCGAACACTTTATCCTGAATTCTCCACTCAAAAAACAGACCTACAATTATACCAGAAATAATTGTGCCGAGTACCCAACATACGACTTTAACTAACCGATTATCCAAAACTGATTTCTTTGGATTTACTTCACTAACAAATCCTGCCATACCCTTTTTTTGTGCATAATTTCTTATGGCTTCTGTAGTATGATCAGAGATTATTCCAAGAACACCGTCAAGATTATCATTAACCTCTGTAAGATTATCTTGACATTTCCATAATCTTTTTCCCTGCGTATTCAAGCCGATAGCTTTCTCTTCTGCCAGTTTATCAGCACACTTCACCAACTGTTTCAGCGAATCAACAAGTGCAATCCCCTTTTCTAATTCTTTATCAGTATATGTTTTCTTTGCATATTCCAGAGATTTCAACCATTTAGTTTTATTGATTTCTGCGCTATTGCCATTTATAAAAGCATTTATGGTACTCAGCACTTCAGAAAATGTGCTTATCGATAGATAGCATGCAGTACAAATATCCTTTTTTCCATCAACCGGACATAGTGATGCTTTTTGATACCATATTGCTGCACTCTGCAAATTGTATACAAAATCAGAAATATTAGATTTTTTACCAAACTTTCTATGAATTTTGTCGTACCAAGGTTTTGGAGGAATCTTCCTCATAAAATACTTTGCTTTCAATACATTACCTTGAAGTGTTAAGTACTCCATCAGGTTTTCATCCGCGGTTTCCGCAGCTTTAAAGTATTCATCAGATGCTCTTCCTGCATCACTACTGCTCTTTAGATACTCTTTTTGCTTAAAGTATTTCTCAGAATATTGCTCGTAAAACCATGCTTTTGCTAGATATGATTGTGTAATACGCCCTGTTTCCTTGAAAATATCAGAAGCTGACTCTGTTTCAGATAATGCATAATCCCTTTTATCCCAATCGATCAAAAGTAAACCATATGCCCCGTGTGCTTCTGCTAACTTCGGCTCTAGATCAATGGCTTTTTTATAATGGGTCGCAGCCTCGTCTTTTTTATTAAGTTTTTTGAGCAGAATAGCATAATTAGAGTATGCTGCGGCATAATTAGGGTCTGCCTCGATTGCTTTTAGATGATGGATTACAGCCTCGTCTATGTTGTCAAGATTTTGGAGCAGATTGGCATAATTAGAGTGCGCTGCGGCATAGATAGGGTCTATCTCAATTGCTTTTTTATAATGGGTTGCAGCCCCGTCTTTTTTGTCAATATTTTGGAGCAGATTGGCATAATTAAAGTGCGCTGCGGCATAGATAGGGTCTATCTCAATTGCTTTTTTATAATGGGTTTCAGCCTCGTCATTTTCCCCAAGTTCCGCGAGCAGAATGGCGTAATTAGAGTGCGCTACAGCATAGTTAGGGTCTATCTCGATTGCTTTTAAATAGCGAATTGCAGCTTCGCTTTTTTTCCCGAATTCCTTAAGTAAATTGGCATAATTAGAGTGCGCTGCGGCATAATTAGGGTCTGCTTCGATTGCTTTTAAATAATACGTTTCAGCCTCGTCTTTTTTTCCGAGTTCCACGAACAGATAGGCATAATTAGAGAGTGCTGCGGCATAGTTAGGATCTATCTCAATTGCTTTTAAATAATATGTTTCAGCTTTGCTCACATTTCCAAGAGATTGTGACGCTGAACCTGCATAAAAATACGCCCCAGCCATCTCAGAACCATCTAATGCCCCGAGCGCCAACACATAAGCAAACTCATACTTTCCAGCATTGCCCATCTGCGCAGCTAATCCCAGAAGCGCAGGCGCATTTATCTCCATTTCACCCGCCAACCGTGCCGCCTCTTCCACACATGCATCAAGCTCGCCGCGCTCGATGCAGGGCGTGAGTTTCTGCACTAATTGCTCCAAAACGCCCTCCTCTATTG
>JAGLKS010000133.1 GCA_023140905.1 Alphaproteobacteria bacterium
AAAAGACATGTATTCTGCAATTTTAACAGGTGAAGTTGCATCCCCCATAATACGTGGCATACTGAGTTTTTCGGGATCAATTTCATGAATAGAATTTAATGAATTTCCAACTTCTTTTGATAAATTAAATTCATCGTAAGGAGCATCAACTTTACTTTTTTGTTCCTGATAAAACAGCAACGTTGCCAGAAAAGCCAAAACGATTAAAGCGAAGAGAAAGAATTCAAAAGGATGTTTCTTTTCTTTTTCCTGTTTTTGGTCAGAATCCGACATCAGCATTACTCCTACTCATTAAAAAAGATATGAGTTAATAGCATAGATTAGCCGAGCTAGAGTCAAGAAATACCTATGCTTTGTAACATGTTTTCCACATGCATAGAACATAGGCTGATCTATAGCCTTGCGCATTAAATAACATGAAAAAATCAATGTCTGGATGATATAAATAACAGATCAATGCGATTATTTATCGTATCACCAGAATCCTGACCGAAGGGTGTTAATTTTAGACGCGAAGGATCGATATTTTGTTCAAGCAAAAAGCTTCTAACTTCCAAAGCACGCGCTAAAGAACGGCGAACATCGCTGTATATCTGGCCTTCTTCGGCACTTGCATAAGCATGTATTTCCATCCTAAGACCTGAATCATCCTTAAACATTTTTACAGCATGCTCAAGCAAAAACCCCTTCATCGCAGGATCAAGTGAGACTTGTTCAGGCTCAAGAGTAAAACTAACTAATGCTGTCTCATTATCATTTACTTTAGAACTTATAATAGGCTGGCGTACAGCATTTATATTTATATCTTTTTTATCATTAGCCACTGTTTCATTGTCTCCTGCTGCAGGAGCTATCCTGGACATTTGCACAGAAGATGGATTATCGGAAAAATCTTCTACACGCTGTACTAATGAATCGGAACCATAGCTTGGTTTATGACCTGGGACAGGGATATTATGCTTGCTAGCTACTGGGGAGTGGTAAGCAACATAATCTTGTTCACTCTCATTATCCAGCATCGGTAAAAGTGATTGTGAGTCTACGTTTTGAAGAGAAACATAATCATCCTCAAAGACCAGAAGGTAGTCATCCTCACTATAATTTTTCTCATCTTCATAGCTACTGTCACTATATGAAAATGCATCATCATAGACACCGCTTGCATGACCGCTTCTCGCCATAAGCTGTTTAATGTAAGCTGGAGAGGCACTTAAAATATTTGGTCTTTTTGGCGGAAGAGGGACTGTTTTAACAGAAGCATATGCAAAATGAGCACTCATAGCACTGAGAGACAGAATCATTATGGCACTGCTTAATGCAAACATAGCGACAGAAAATATCCCCAAGCGTATCTTTCCAACAGCTTGAGCACGTAGGATTCGCAATGTATCATATCTGCGTTTCACAACAATTTACCTATATAAATAACTTATGTAAAATGACCGGAGGGCTGGCCAAGAAGTGGTTTAAGAATAAATAGTTCAAGAATGAACGACACAAGAAAGCTTATGATGCTTGCCGTATGATCCTTCCCAAATCATCGAAAATGTACTCATTAGCAGCAATCACGTCACCAGTATGAACGGGATTTTTCCGAATGTCATTAAGATCTGACACAAAACCCCCAGATTCTTTTACGATTAAAATTCCAGCTGCAACATCCCATGAATGAAGACCACGTTCCCAGAATCCTTCACACCGTCCAGCAGCAACATAACACAAGTCCAGAGCAGCTGCACCATAGCGTCGCATAGAAAAACCCATTTTGATTAGAGCATTATACTCAGCAATAAACTGCTCTTGTTTTTCTTCTGAACGTCTGGGAGATCCATTCGCAATAACCGAACCTTCAGAATCATTGCGTCCAGATACACGCAAACGGCTACGCCGTGAAATAAAAGCACTATTCCCTTTTTCTGCATGGAAAATTTCATCTTTAACGGGATCATGCACAAGTCCGGCAACAATTTCGCCATTACGCTCTAAAGCTATGGAAATTGCCCAATGCGGAAGACCATGAAGAAAATTCATCGTTCCGTCTAAAGGATCAATAATCCAGCAATATTCCGAATTATCACCTTCTACTTTTCCGCTTTCTTCCATAAGGAAAGAATAGTCAGGATGTGTTTTTTTTAGTTCGTTAAAGATAATTTCTTCCGAGCGTTTATCAGCAGCCGATACAAAATCACCGGGGCCTTTTCTTGATACTTGCAGATGCTCGACCTCATTAAAATCCCGCAACAAAGATCGTGCGGCTTTTTCGCTTGCGCGCATCATTATGTTCATAATAGGCGATATTGTTGCCATGAGATTGATTCCTTTTCCCTGATTTTTTCTTAGCCTTTATAGCGTTCAACATATGTGCCAACGCCGTCTTCCAATTTCACAATAATCTTTGTTCCCGACCCAATATGCGGTGGAACCATAACTTTTTCACCGTTTTCAAGAACAGCCGGTTTATATGATGTTGTAGCTGTTTGACCTTTAACAACCGGCTCAGCCTCAACAATCTGCATAACTATTCGATCTGGCATAGCAAATCCGAGAGGTTCACCTTCAAAAGATTCTACTTCGATAATCATACCATCTTGTAGATAGGCCGCTTGTGGTCCCATTTGTTCTTTGTTTACGGTGATTTGATCATAGGTTTCATTATTCATCAGGACAATGTCATCTCCTGCAAAATAAAGGCATTGGTATTTTTCTTGTTCTAAACGGATGCGCTCTATGGTTTCTTGTGTTCTAAAACGAGCATTATCTTTGTTACCAGTACGAATGTCCCGCATTTCAATCTGAGCCACAGACGCACCTTTACCGGGCTGCTGGATATCGTTTTTGACTACGACGCAGAGTTTTCCGTTATATTCGATGACATTTCCAGCCCTTAATGTAATAGCGTTGACTTTCATTCTTTCCTATCCGTTAGTATAGCTTTTCCAAGATTTTCGAGTTTTTCTTTTATATCAGGATCTTCGATTTGATCCAGCACTCCTGATAAATATTTTTTATTTCCTGCCGTTAAAGGTGCTTTAATAGACTTAGGCTCTAAAGGTTGTTCTGACAATTCTGAAGCCACGAAGCGGATATCTTTAATCCAGTTATTGCCAAAAAGCGAGTTAATTCGTTCTAATATCACTCCTTTTTGATAATTCAATAAGGTTGCATGTGCCGCAGATGTTGCTATATCAAGTGTTACATGACTTTTATTTTTACCTTTTGCTTTGCTGTTTTTTCGATAGTTAAGCTTCACTGGCTGTGCCAAAGCAGCAAACTCCGGCCCCATAATTTCTTCCCATTGATTGACCACACGTCCCAAAGCAATATACTTGCGGGAAAATGTTTTGCTTGCAATGCGAGAAGTGGATTCAGATAAAGGGCGCATCGTTTGCCTTATTTACTCGTAACAATATTAAAAGGTCTGAAAATACATTATGATTTCTCATAACATATCCCGATAGAAATCTATAAGCAAACCAAAAAAAAACCCCCACATCTTCCTTGACTTCCCCAATCTTTTTGAAAAAGTAAGATAAGATTTCAATGAGTATAGACCCTCATTAGCTTTACCGATATAATAGCGTTCCGGCTCGTAAGGATATCCAATGAAACAGACCACTCTTATTGCTACGTTTATTATGTTGCTTATAGCAACTTTTA
>JAGLKS010000134.1 GCA_023140905.1 Alphaproteobacteria bacterium
GCTTTCATCAAGCCGATATTTCCTTCTTGAATAAGATCAAGAAACTGTAACCCGCGATTTGTGTATTTCTTAGCTATCGAAATTACAAGACGCAAATTCGCCTCGACCATTTCTTTCTTCGCACGCGCAGCCTCTTTCTCACCTTTTTGCACAGTGCCGACAATGCGCCGCCATTCAGAAACCGGCAACATCGCTTCTTCAGAGATCAAACCAATCTGGTCTCGCATCTTCTGAACTTTTCCACCATGATTTTCACCAAACGCTTTCCAGCCTTTGCCTCTAAGCTTGGACACACGTTCCAACCACGTTGGATCAAGTTCAGAGCCATAGTGTTCTTTTAGGAAATCATCGCGCTTAACTTTGCTGCTCATAGCAAAACGCATAATTTTACCTTCAAGACTTACAAGTTCCCGATTAATAGAATATAAACGCTCAATAAGTTGCTCAATCCGAGCATTATTCAAATGCACGTCATTCATCAGAGCAACCATTTCATCTTTAAGCTCATTATATTTCTTATTGGTTTTTGAATCAGGATCTTCTCCTTTTTGCAAAGCATCAAGGCGCACTTGCTGGACTTTACGCATTTTCTTGTAAGTTTTTTCAATTTTTTCAAAAACTTCAAAAACCTGAGGAGCAAGCTCTTCTTCCATCACAGATAAAGAAACATTAACCTCATCTTCTTCATCCTCTTCTTCGCTACCTTGTCCATCTTTATCAGAGCCGTCTTGGCTGTCTTTATCATCTTTAGACGCATCAACATCTTTTCGGCTGTCGATATCTTTCTTCTTATCATCAGCAAGGTCTTCTTCGTTCTTACCCTCGACCTCTTCTTCTTTTTTGACCGCAGTCGCATCCTCAATATCAGGACCCTTATAAGTCGTCTCAAGATCAATTACATCGCGCAAAAGAATATCACCATTTTGCAACGCTTTATACCACGCGATAAGTGACTCAATAGCCAGCGGGCTTTCACAAATCCCGCCAATCATCATCTCACGACCAGCTTCTATGCGTTTAGCAATAGCGATCTCGCCTTCTCTGGAAAGAAGCTCCACAGCGCCCATCTCACGCAAATACATGCGCACCGGATCATCTGTACGACCCGAATCATCGTCAGCTATATTTCCGCCGGATTTGTAATCACTCTTTTTAGAATCATCCGTTTTGCTGGAAGAAACACCAGAATCACTACTGGAATCACCAACATCATCTTCGCTTTCAACAAGCTGCACGCCCATATCAGACAAATCTGCCATAGCATCTTCAATTTGTTCAGAAGAAAAATCTTTCGCAGGCAAAACCTTGTTAAAAGCATCATAAGTCACGAATCCTTTTGACTTACTACCTTTAACAAGCTTTTTAATAACATCAGTCATTAACTCGCCAGATAAATCATTTTGATTTTCTTCGTTATTTTTTTTATCACTCACAGCCGTTTTTCCAACCATATTCAGCTTAAACCTAATTTTTCTCTAAGACCCTATTAAACCTTCGTACAATAGTACAGACAAAGATAACGTATTGTTATTAAACAAATGGGATAAAGTTATGACGCATAACATATTATTTTTCAATAAAATATTATGTGCCTTCTTCGCCCGTCCTCGCAGATAACAAAGATCTCAGCTTTTCTTCTTCCTGCTGACTGGAATCAAGATAAGCACGCTTCCATCCATCATGTATTTCCTCTTCCAGTCCGGCAGCATTATAATCATTCCAATATTCGAGCCATTTGCTCAATATATTCTCTTCATTCGCGGACGGAGAACAAAACGATGCGTGAACATATACAGATTCGTTACAAATGTCACTAATTTCTTGTGCATAACCTAAATCTTCAAGATAATGTACTAAATCATCGTGACCGGCATCCGGCGCACCACTCAGATAAGAGCACACATCCTGACGTAATTGCTCAAGCCTTGGAGCCTTAAAAGCTACTGTACTTAGAACTTCTTCGACGCTCTCAAATATAAAAGGATAGTTAATCAATCCAAAAAACAACTCTCTCAAAGCACCTTTGTCTTCGTGCCCGCACCTTGGTTTTTTGGGAAGCATTGAAACATCCGCTGCCACATAGCTCTGCCCTTTACTGAATTTTTGCTTCTGACGAGGCGGGTAAAACACAGTAGATATCCGATCACGCAAAGCACCGCGATACATCTCCTGCACATCTCTATGCGCTATCCGCGCAATTTCATTTTCAAGCTGCTTTTTGATGCTGGCTTTTTCATCAGGCGTATCATAGCTCTTTCCTTGCGTATAAGAATTCCACAAGAAATCAAACAATGACACGGCACACTTAATAACATCTTTAAAGCCTTGAACACCCGAAGACTTAATCAAACTATCGGGATCTTCTCCATCAGGCATAAAAGCAAAACGCACACTCTTGCCCGGCTCCAGCAAAGGCAAAATACGTTCACACACACGCCCAGCGGCTTTGCGTCCGGCATTATCCCCATCGAAACAAAGAATTGGTACTTTATTGAAATCGGGGATTATTTTCCACATCGTGATGATCTGCTCTTCGGTCACAGCCGTTCCCATCGGGGCCAACGCACCACCAATCCCAGCTTGCACACAGGCTATTACATCCATATACCCCTCAACCAATATCAAAACCCGCCCTTCCGCCGCAGCTCGCCGCGCTGTAGGTTCACCATAAAGCATCCGCCCTTTGTGAAATAATGGTGTCTCGGTTGAATTCATATATTTAGGAGGCGTAAAATCACTGCGTTGAGGAGGCCGCAAATGTTCAGGTAACACCCGCCCGCCAAAAGCAACAATCCGCCCACGCCGATCTGGCACAGGAAACATCACCCGATCACGAAAGAACGTATAAGGATCTTTACCGCTCCCTTTACCAGGGCGAAGTGCCGCAGCTTTAATCATTTCCTTATCGCTATACCCCTTCTCCAACATCACCTTACGCAAAACTTGCGGATCATCGGGAGCGAAACCAATACGAAAATCTTTAATCGTCTGACGGGATATGCCTCTATCAAGCAAATAGTTCAACGCATCACTGTGTCTTGGCTCTAGCAAACACGCCTCGAAATAACATGTCACATCTTCCAAAAGGCCGTGAAGGTCTTTCTCTTCCTTAACTTGAGCACGCTCCTGAGGCGTCTGTTTAGGCACTTGTAACCCAGCCTCAGCAGCCAGCATCTCAACCGCGTCCATAAAGCTTAAGTTATCATGTTCCATTAAAAATTTGATAACATCACCATGCGCTCCACAACCAAAACAATGATAAAACTGCTTATCATCATTGATAGTAAAGGATGGCGTTTTCTCATGATGAAAGGGACAGCATGCCTTATACTCGCGCCCTGCCCTTGTGACTTTAACCCGCCGCCCGATCACTTCAGAAATCGTGATACGAGCGCGCAGTTCATCTAAAAAATGTGAACCTAATGCCATACTTCTACTCTTGTAACCTCAACCAAGTTTTTTCCTGGCAATCGCACCGGCCTTCCCCATATCTACGCGACCAGCATATTCTCCCTTGAGTGCTCCCATAATTTTTCCCATATCCTTAATATCACTAGCACCGATCTTTTCAATTAAACTATCAACCAGAGTAGCTATTTTCTCATCGTCAAGCTGTTGAGGCATAAAACTACGAATAATATCGATTTCAGCTTCTTCACGTTCTGCTAAATCGAATCGCCCTGCATCGCCATAAGTCTTAGCAGATTCTTGACGTTGCTTAATCATTGATTGGAGCAGCAATAAAATACCATCATCGTTAATGCCATCTGCTTTGCCCTGATCCCGCACTGCAATGTCACGATCTTTAAGCGCTGCCAACATCAGACGGATAGTTGCTACTGCAATTTTATCCTTACTTTTGATCGCATTTTTAAGCGCTGCACTAAATTCCGAACGTTTATCCACTTTTTTCCCTTTTCTTTTTCATCAAAACATATTAGAAACTGTGTCTCTAGCAGGTAATTACAAAAAGTTCATTTGCTGGAGCACGCTATACATGTCTGATCTTTCTAATATAAAAACCCCTCCCGGCGCAAGCGCCGTTATTATTCTATCCGATGGTTCCCTTTTATGGGGTAAAGGCTTAGGAGCTGAAAAAGAAGCTGTGGGAGAAATCTGTTTCAATACATCGATAACCGGTTATCAAGAGATTATGACTGACCCCAGCTATGCTGGACAGATTATTACATTTACTTTCCCCCATATCGGTAATGTCGGAACAAATAACGAAGATATCGAAACAATAAGACCGGCAGCACAGGGCTTAATTATCCGCGAAGATATCACAGCCCCCTCTAGCTGGCGGGCAGATAACCACTTCAACAACTGGCTGGAAAAGCAAAACCTTGTCGGCATTTGCGGTATTGATACTCGCGCCCTGACAAAACGTATCCGCGATAACGGCGCGCCTAATGGTGTTATCGCACATAGCAAAGATGGTAAATTCGATCTTCCTAAACTCTATAAAATGGCCCAAGACTGGTCAGGTCTTGAAGGTTTGGATCTAGCCAAAGAAGTTTGCTGTACTCAAAGTTACAAATGGGACGAATCAGATTGGACACTAGGAGAAGGCTACGGCAAACAAGAAAATCCAATATGCAAAGTTGTTGCCATAGACTACGGGGCAAAACGTAATATCTTACGCTGCTTGGCCGCAGCCGGATGTGATGTCACTGTTGTCCCCGGCACAGCCACGGCCGAAGAAATTATGTCACATAAACCAGACGGCATATTTCTTTCCAATGGTCCCGGCGATCCGACAGCAACCGGCGTATATGCTGTTCCAATTATAAAAGACCTGCTGAAAGAAGACCTCCCGATTTTCGGAATCTGTCTTGGACACCAGATCCTTAGCTTGGCACTTGGTGCAAAAACCAGAAAGATGCACTTAGGACATCGCGGCGCAAACCATCCGGTTAAAGATTTAAAGACAGGCAAAGTTGATATCACCTCACAAAACCATGGTTTCGAGGTCATAGCAGACACATTACCCGAAGGTGTAGAACAATCCCATATCAGCTTGTTTGATGGTTCAAACGAAGGCATTGCCCTTAAAGACAAACCTGTCTTTTCTGTGCAATATCATCCCGAAGCTTCTCCGGGGCCACAAGACAGCAACTATTTGTTTGAACGTTTTGTTGAAAACATAAAAAAAGCAAAAGCGGTGTAAACTAATGACAAGCGACTTAATCGAAGGATTTGAAAATTTTAGAAAAAATGCCTATGAGATGGATAACCCGCTCATGCCACTTCTTGTTAAAAATGGTCAGTCTCCCGATTATTTCATTATTAGCTGCATCGATTCAAGAACGAACCCCGGTATAATATTCAACGCGCAATCAGGAACATTTTTCGCACACAAAGCCATGGGTGCGATCATACGTCCCTATAAAAAAGGCACAGCCCTGAGTGCCGCTCTACAATTCTCGCTTAAATACACTCAGGTAAAAACCATCATTATTATGGGGCATACACATTGCGGCGCAATCAAGGCTCTTATCGAAAAACTAGATGATGATGAAATATCAGACTTTATTAACGTTGCGAAACAAGGCCTGAATCGCGCAAGAAACAAGCAAAGTGACAATGTGTGTTTAGAACGTCGCACAGAAGAAGAAATTGTTCTACTGAGCCGAGATAACCTAAAAACCTACCCCATGGTTAAAGAAGCACTTGCAAAGAATGAAGTAGACATCAAATGCTGGCTTTT
>JAGLKS010000135.1 GCA_023140905.1 Alphaproteobacteria bacterium
GCCCTTTCACGGCGGTAACAGGGGTTCGACTCCCCTTGGGGACGCCATATAAGATAAGCACTT
Source organism: Alphaproteobacteria bacterium (assembly GCA_023140905.1). Taxonomy (GTDB): domain Bacteria; phylum Pseudomonadota; class Alphaproteobacteria; order Micavibrionales; family Micavibrionaceae; genus UBA1672. The sequence goes on from JAGLKS010000135.1 coordinate 64, forward strand.
AGCGAAAGTTAAGTGCTTTTTTTTTGCCTCAATTCGTCATAAATGACTTAGGGTGACTTTATTTAGTCACAAATAGTCACAGTTGCTTTTATTTCCATCTTCAATATCAGTGTCGTTTTTTTTAATAGAGAAAGGCAAAATTGTCTACCATCATACTTTTTGTTTCCATGAGTAATAATTATGGATGATCATTTATAATCGAATGTCGTAATTGTGATAGAAATTTGGTGCGGTTAAAAAAATTAGAAATGTATTAGACTAAATATGTCTAATAAAGAAAAAGACAGATTTTGATGAATCTGCAAGGCGAAGTGAGAAGGGGTAAGATTAGTATAATACTAAGGACACTGGTTTTTTTTTACACTATCAATGGCGGCTCTCTCCGATGTGGTGATTGTTAACGCCCAGTAGTGTTTTATGTTTTCCCAATCTTTTACATATTGGCAATGATAGTTTTGAAGAGGGGGGAGCCACTTATCTGGACCTTTTGCCCCTTTAGTCGGTATTGATATGATTACTTGCTCAACATTCGGTAATACTGACAGCTAAACCACCCAGGGATGTTTCTTTATATTTTTCTGACATCTCCAAACCTGTTTGTCTCATTGCAGCAATACAATTGTCCAAGGGCATGAAATGTTGTCCACTTCCCCGTATTGCAAGAGAAGCTGCCGTATATGCTTTTATTGCACCAAAGGCATTCCGTTCAATACAAGGCACTTGTACAAGACCATTTACTGGATCACACGTCATGCCAAGATGATGTTCAAGAGCAATTTCTGCTGCATTCTCAATTTGCTGAGGGCTTCCACCACGTACTGCACATAAACCTGCTGCAGCCATAGAAGCTGCAGATCCAACTTCACCCTGACATCCAACTTCAGCTCCCGAAATTGAACTTCGATGTTTAATAATTCCACCAATAGCACTTGCGGTGAGTAAAAATTCTCTGACTTTCTCTAATGTGCCACCTTCATGGCGAACAAAGTAATTCAATACCGCGGGAATGACACCCGCAGCGCCATTAGTGGGTGCTGTAACAACCATATGTCCCGCTGCATTTTCTTCGTTTACTGCCATTGCGTAGGCACATAACCATTCATTAACATTTGCTTGAGATGGATTATCGTTCAATTGTTGATATAAGTTTTTAGCGCGTCGAGGTAGTTCTAAACCACCTGGGAGAATACCTTCGTTGGTTAAACCATTCTCAATACAGTGCTGCATATTTTTCCAAATAGTATCTAATCCATGATTAAGAATTTCTTCTGAGGTGTAGCTGAGTTCATTTACTCGTTTCATCTGAGAAATTGAGCGCCCACTTTTAATAGACATTTCAAGCATCGAAAGTGCAGAGTCAAAGGCATAGGGGCAACGGGTAGCAGGTTCCATTTTTAATGGTGCGACGAGTTGTTTTATATCATTAAGTGTACTGATAAACCCACCGCCTATTGAAAAGTAGGTTTGCGACAGCAAGATTGACCCCGTTTGATCGGTTAGCTCAAAAATGAGTCCGTTAGGATGCTCTTTTAATGTTTCACTTTTATCAAAAATAATATCGTGGTGAGGAGAGAAGTTTATTGAATGATTTTTATCCAGCTCAATGGAGGTTTTATTCCAGATATTGCTCACTATAGAATCGACATCTAGAGCGGCTATTTCTTCAGGGGAGTAATGATGTAAACCGAGTGCGACTGCATGATCAGTTGCATGGCCTTTGCCTGTAAATGCTAAAGAGCCTTTAAGAGTACAACGTATACCTGGTTTTTGATTAATTTGATTAGAGGTGATGAATTTATTGACGAGGTTTATAAAATTATGTGCAGCTATCATTGGCCCCATAGTATGTGAACTAGATGGGCCTATACCGATTTTGAATAACTCCAGAACACTTATAAACAATATCTTTCTCTCTTAAAAATTAACTTGATTGATAATAAAGTTGTTCATCTACATAGTAATTGAATAGCCTTTATTCGATTATATTGATATTTGTTTTGCTTACAACGGGCATCGCAATATAATCCATTAAAGGGTGTGTATTTCCATAACGTATAATTTGGACATTAA
>JAGLKS010000136.1 GCA_023140905.1 Alphaproteobacteria bacterium
GTTTTGGCTCAATGAGCCCGTCTTGTGCGAAGTTGATTATGGCTGTTGGCCGCTGTCGGGTAAATGTGCTGGTTTCGGGCGGTACAGGTTCCGGTAAAACTACGATGCTGAACTGTCTTACCCGCTATATCGAGCCGGGCGAGCGGATTGTTACGTGTGAAGATGCGTGTGAATTGCAGCTTCAACAGCCGCATGTGGTGCGTTTGGAAACACGTCCGCCTAATCTGGAAGGGGTGGGTGAGATTACTATGCGTGATTTGGTTAGAAACTGTCTGCGTATGCGGCCTGAGCGTATTATTGTTGGTGAGGTGCGTGGCCCCGAAGCTTTTGATTTGCTTCAAGCGATGAATACCGGGCATGATGGCTCTATGGGAACTGTTCACGCTAACAATCCGCGCGAGGCAATTTCCCGTATGGAAAACATGATTGCTATGGGCGGGTTGAGTTTGCCTACAGTAGCTGTGCGCGAACAGATTGCTTCAGCGGTGAACGTAATTATTCAGGTGCAACGCCTGAGGGACGGTTCACGGATGACAACGCACGTTACTGAAATTACCGGAATGGAGGGTGAAGTCGTAACAATGCAAGATCTATTCTCGCTGGAAATTTTGGGCGAGGATGAAGATGGCAAGCTGATTACTAAACAAAAATCATCAGGCCTGCGTCCTAAATTCTTCGATCAGGCGCGACAGTACGGGGTAGCTGATATGGTTTTGGACGCTATGGAAGAAGCCTATGGTTAGTGAGAGAAAAAAATGACACCACTTCAAATAATATTAATTGCTGCGATTGTTTTTTTGCTGGTTGCTATTGCGATGTTCGTAATAATGAATTCTGTAGCTAAGCAAAAGCAGAAAAATATTGCGGTTATCAAAGGAATTGCCGGCGGTGAAGGATATATCGATGAGAAAGATATTCAAAATAAGCGTCGGGCCGAGATTGCCAAAAAGCTGAAAAACACGCGGGATGAAGAGAAAAAAGGGCAGGGGAAAGAAACAATATCGATTAAGTTACAGCAGGCTGGACTAAAACCGGCTATTGGAAAATTTTGGATTTTGTCCCTTATTTCTGCGGTTGCTTGTGCAGCATTGGCAAAATTCGCGTTTCATTTATCAATAATGCTGATTGGGATGTTTTTCATTATCGGCTTATTGGGGCTGCCGCGCATGATTCTTAAACGCAAAATCAAGAAACGTCAGAAAAAATTCCTGGAAGAATTTGCTGATGCGTTGGAAGCTATTGTGCGATTATTGAAAGCCGGTATGCCTGTATCAGAGGCTGTTTCTATGATTACGCGTGAATATGATGGTCCGGTTGGCGAAGAAATGTCAATTATTTATGATAAGCAAAGAATAGGGATTCCATTACATGAAGCTGTAGCAGAAGGGTGTAGACGTATGCCTTTGCCTGAAATGAAGATGTTTGCTGCGGGGCTTTCTATTCAGGCACAAACAGGGTCTAGTTTGTCAGATGTTCTAATTAATCTGGCACGTGTTATTCGCGAACGGTTTAAGCTTAAACGTAAGATTATGGCACTTTCATCAGAGGCAATTTCTTCGGCTGCTATTATTGCAGCATTGCCGCCTTTGGTGGCAACAGGGCTTTATTTTGTATCTCCGGGATATCTTGACCCGCTATTTTTTACATCTTTTGGGACACAACTGCTTATGGGTGCTTTGTTCTGGATGGTATGCGGTGTGATGGTTATGAAACAGATGATTAATTTTAAAATCTAGGGTTAGGACCTAGGATAAAGGCAATAAGAATGGATAACGAAGTCATTGTTACATTATTTGCTTCTTTGGGCGCAGGATTGTCTTTTGCTGCGTTTGCTTTTCCGTTTTTGCAAAAATCGGATAAAAAAGAAAAATATCGCTCTATTATTGAGAAGCGCCGTAAAGACTTGTTTCAATCTAATCGTGATGGAACAAAAATTATCAGCGAAGAAAGCGTTTCTGCACGCGATAGCATGGCGATGTTTTACCGCTTTCAGAAATTGGCCGGGAAGATGGCTGATAAATCACGTGATAAAATGTTGCAAGCAGGGATACGGAATCCTAAAGCGCATATAAAATTTATGCTAACACGTGCTATTGCACCGGTGGTTTTTGTTATTTTTTCAAGCCTTTATTTCTCAATTTTACCGGAAGACAAGTCATTATCTCCTGCTGTGGAAATAGCGATTTTAATTTTAGGCGCATTATCTTGTTTTAAATTGCCTGATATTTTGATTAAGAACAAAATTATAAAGCGTCAGGAAGAAATTAATCTATCTTTCCCTGATGCACTGGATATGATGCTTATTTGTGTTCAAGGGGGAATTGGTCTGGAACAAACGATTGAGCGTGTAGCAGGTGAAGTTGCTGATAATTCGGAAGTTTTAGCGGAAGAGTTGGGAATTTTAAGTGCTGAGTTGGCTATGCTTAATGACCGTAGACAGGCTTTGAATGATTTTTCACGGCGAGTTGGTAGTGGGGCAGGAAAGAATTTTGCCAACGCACTTATTCAAGCGGAACAATATGGGACATCTGTGTCTAATGTAATGCGTGTGATGAGCGATGAATTGCGTGAAATTCGTATGTCTGAAGCTGAACGTAAAGCTGCTGCGTTACCGCCGATGTTAACTGTGCCGATGATTTTGTTTTTCTTGCCTGCATTGTTTATTGTAATCTTGGGACCTGCGGGAATATCTGTCTCTGCAACATTCGGCGGCGGTTAAACTTATAGTAGTTTCACTTAAGAATAGTACATTTTGCTTGACGTAGGTTCTTTTATTTTAGTGTTGATAATACCAATTCGTATTCATTTGATGGAGATGAATTGTAAGGTTGCTACGATCTGCACACCAGCACCAAAGGGTACAAGCGCGAAGCTCTTCCATAGTTTATTTGGGTGTTTGAACGCACATATAAAATTATTTTTTGAATCATTTTGTATGGCATAAGCTGGCAGATGTAGCGCTGTCGGGCCAACGAGGCCGACCGAGCAAAATTCGTACTTGAAATGAAATCGCCTGCGTAAGCTGGCGGAGGTTTACCGTTCATTCAACGTGCGGATAATGCGCAAATTACGTTCAATTTCTATCCGGTTGGGAGCAATATTCTTAGCGCGTTCCAATATTTCTACAGCATCATCAATATAGCCTTGTGTCGCGAGATTAAGCGCAAGGTTATTCATGATGGTCGTAGGATCACCTTCCCAATATTCCAACCCTTTGCGAAAAGCGCGTTCTGCTTCAACATGCATTTCCTTGGCATCAAGGGCTATTCCTAAATTCTGATAAGCAGAATGATCTGAAGGATCTTGAATAATGGCTCCTTGTGCGTATTTTTCAGCATCATTATATTTCCCTAGTCCCAGAGCAATCATAGACATCTCTGTTTTCACCCCGGCTACAGATTCTTCTTTATCAGCAAAAGGCTTGAGCACAGAGAATGCCCGATTAAGATACCCTGTTTGTCGAAGGACACGTGCAAATTCTAAAGCATATGAAGCATTGTCACTATTGCGCTTATATTGTTTTTCTAAAGTTATCAGCTTCGCGGAACTTGACCCGCTCTTAGAAACTTGAAGCGCTACTTTTTCCAGAGCTGAGTCGATACGTTGTTCTTTGCTAGGTGATGTATAATTATCAGCAGCACGGTTTGAGCCGATTGTTTGACAGCCTCCTAATCCTAACGCGGAGACAGCCATTATCAAAAGTGGGGCAGTACGGTTCATGCTCATAACGTTTTGTTATCCTTTAAAACCTATTTTATAAAACTTATTTTAAACAGTGTTTTTTTTGTAACTTAACTTATTTTGCTATCGCTTATTGTTATTATTTAGTTATTGTCACCCTGAGACTCTATTTCATGACACATGTCAGGGCAATAGTAAACGCTGGTTTCTACGCAGCCTTTTGCATTATCTGCACATGTTTTCTTAATACGAATATAGTTCGTAGACGGAGCAGCAACAATGATATGACGTTGCATTATAATGTCACCTTGTTTGTTCAGTGCGGAAAAATGCGTTGCACCGGGCGTTTTGGGAACAAGCACTAACGTTTGTGATGTATCGGCTAAAATGCTCAAATGTGCGGGGTTGCCGATCACTATACTTCCAACTTCTTCATCCAGCTTAAGGATTTCCGATTTATCAGGTGTAAGGCGGATAGGCCCATGCGTTGTTTCAGCGGGTAATGGAGCTTCAGGGGTTTCCGCCATTGTGACTGTAGGTAGAATATCAATAAATTTTGATGCAGAGGATTCTTGTGCATGAGCACTGCCGATATACAAGCAAAGGCCGTAGACCATTATACCGAGGGCTAGCAATATGAACAACGTATGATTTTGGCGCATAGACACAATAATATTCTTCATGATTTGGGTGCTCTTCAATGTGTGTGTAATTTTTTTGTGTAATTTGATGTATGTATAATTTTGTGTGACTTATAGATTTGCATATAACACGAATGAGAAGAAAAACAGAAAATTCTCCAACCCTCATACTATAACGCGAAAAGATTAAAAAATCATGCATTTTTTAAGGATTTCAGGCTTTTGTCGGGTTTTGAGCCGTTTTTTGTCTTGTAGGACGATATTTTCTAATACTAATTCGTATTAAGATGACACTTTCCCTGTGAGGCGATATTCCTGTGCACGAGTGAATTTCTGGAACAAATTGAGTGTTTCTTCGCTGATGTGGTGTTTCATTCCTTCTGCATCAAAAGGGGCTGTTTCGTACGAGACTCCCAAGGCAATCAGAAAATCCAGCACGGTTTGATGACGCTTTTTACAAGCTTGTGCAAGATTCCATCCTTTGGGCGTTAGAAAGATTGAGCGATAGGGGCGGCTTTCAATATACCCCTCATTTTTTAGGCGGCTCAATACTTTACTGACTGTCGGGGATGAAACGCCAAGCCGTGCAGCCAGATCACTTAGTCGGGCTTCTTGCCGGGCGTTTAATAAATCAGCAATTAGCTTCACATAATCTTCGGCAGTTTCTCTTTGATGCGCATGGCGTACGTGTGTAAACCATTGAGCTTGAGTGTTTGGATTAGGCAATTTGTTGCCATTTGTTTCTGTATTATTTTCATCTGTTGCTGTCATAGAAAAATCTCCATTTTCTCTTTGCCCTCTATTTATAACGAAATTCATCCGTTTTGTGTGGTGCTTTGTTCAAAAAATATTTCTTGTGATGATAACTGATAATCGTGCTGCAAAGGCAAGAAAAAAGTGAAACATTGATTACTATGATAAGCAGATGGTTTTGCAATTCTGTACTATTCTTAAGTGAAACTACTATATGAAGGAGATGTACGTCTGTGTGTATATGCGTCAGGAGAATAAATCCAATGGCAAATATCCCGGAATAAACGATTTCCGTTAAAGAATGATACTAGGGACAAAATGTAGTCCGGCGGGATAGATAAAAGCCGATCATACGACCGCGAAATACGAGACCGCTCGTTTCCTTAATAACCATTCCTTTAAGACCAAAAAGCAGGAAAAAATAGAGCAGACTAATCCGGGCAATGTAGAATTAAGAAGGCATATTGCATAAAACCATAATCATGATGTTCGGCAATAAACACGTACAGAGCATAAAAAAATCAGGAGAAAAGGCAGGGCAATATCTGGATGTTTTGGACGTAAACTTAGTAAGGGCACCACCATTTAGTAAATTCCTTACCACCACCATTTTTATATTGTTCTGACTGAAGAGGTGGATACTATAATATTATCCCTATAAATATCCTCTGGTTTATCCACAATTACCTAAAGCGAATTATACCACACCTCCCTACGCATCCCTACGTATCCCTATGCATCCCCACAGTTTTGCCTCGGCTAATTTCAGAATCGCCTCCCTATTTTTGTGTTGGACAATAACCAGGTGTTTTTAAGTGTAAGAAGAATATGGCCATAAACTATAGCCATTCTAAAATTAAGAGAATCAGATAAATGCTACATATAACCGCAAGCTGGAGAGTTTTCGAATCGGACAATTAAAATGGCCCGTAGATTTATAGGGAAGGGACGCGGGTAACGATTCGAACATATTTGGTTATACGACGGTAACGGAAGTTTCTTGCAAACTCCTTTTGCAATCTTATTGTAAGAGCATTACCCTAGTGGGTCACGGCTAATATTGTCCGATTTAAAATGGTAATGTTTGGCGAATCGATCCGAATCGACATAAAGTATGTCGCCGTAAATAGCTCCGGTTTCATGGGGCGTTTGTTTTATTGGACGGTTAGATATTATGCTTTCACTAATATCAATAATGCGCATTCTGCGTGATGTTGTATGAAACCCCTTTAATAGAAACGAGATGTTTTGAGCGAGACATCCCCACATTATTTATCTTGCAGGCTTATATTTATAGGTAGGGCAATAGAATTAAGCGCAGACTAAAATTGTCAACACACCCAATCTGTGGGTAAAGTTATACACAGTCTGAAGGAAGGGCCGATAATATTATTTAGTCCTAATTTAGCTTGAACAAGAAATTTTTATTTATGGGTGCAGTGTTGCGCTTATAGTCATAATGTTGCTGATACAGAGTATGGTTTGTTTTATATCTGCGCATGTTTTTTCAAAAACATCTGTGCTTTTTTTAAAAGTGCTAATTATCATGTCGCTATAAATTTGGAGAATAATCACATAACAATAATCACATAACTATGTGCGGTCAAAACCAACGAGGGAATGTTATTTTTCTTGCGCTGGCCGCAGTTGCATTATTTGCGGCACTTACTTATGCCGTTAGCTTTTATTAAGCGCAATAAGACCACCTGCGTAAGCTGGCGGAGGTTCACTCACGTTCGAGAATTGGGGGCAGGGGAAACGATGTAGATATCTTCCGGTGTTTTGCTACAATATACAGCATCTTTGCATTCTACATGAGCGTTAGCGTACGCTTAAAACCGCACCACATTAAAACGCGTACATCTAAAAACGTATATTTATTCACCCATATCTTTTAATTTGCCTTTAAACTCATCAATAGAGCTATAGCCTTTTTGACGCATGATATCTTGCAGCTCGTTGGCTATGCGGGCGAAGCAATCCGCCCCTTCGCGCATGAACTGTGTTCCGATTTGTAAAGCACCGGCACCACATAATATGTGTTCAAAAGCATCCATGCCGTTTTTTATGCCACCGACACCGATAATATCGACATCATCTTTTAACAGCGTATAAAACTTGCGTACATTAGCCAGAGCTGTGGGCTTTGCAAAATCACCACCAATCCCGCCAAACCCTTGTTTAGGGCGGATTACAACGCATTCTTTTTCTGTATCAATGACAAGCCCGTTTCCTATGCTATTTATGCAAGTGGCAAAGGAAATAGGAAAGGAATTGAGGACATCCGCCATCATCTCAAAATGCGGAATATCGAAATATGGGGGGAGTTTTACGCCTAAAGGCAGGCGTACGACTTCAAAAACCTTTTCAAGAAGTGTGCGGCTTTGCTCAAAATCATAACCGGCTTGGGGCTTTCCGGGAATGTTAGGACAAGACAGGTTTAGCTCAATAGCCGCTACATTTTCATTGTCTGCAAGGGCTTCGATCATTTTTGTATTGTCATCATATCCCATGCCTGAAACTGAAATTATATAAGGTTTTCCATGTGCAGCCGCTTTGGGAGCATAATTTGCGTAATATTCAAAACCTTCATTGGGCAATCCCATAGAGTTTATAGATCCCCATGATGTTTCGTAATAACGGGGCTGAGGATTTCCTTCGCGATATTCCAGTGTAGCACTTTTTGAAAGAATGGCTCCGGCAGCACTTTTCCCAATAACGTCAAGCTCTTCTTCTGTCGCACATAGCGGGCCGGAGGCGTTATATATACAAGTCTCCAGTGATATTCCGGCTATTGTTGTCGAGAGGGAAGGTGCTGATTGTGATACTGTCATTATTGGTGCTTTCCTAATATTTGTATATATTCTTTGCTCCATATTATCTTTAATCTAATAAAGTGCAATAGGTCTTATCGACTGAGAGTGTACGTGTCTCAATGTGTTGTTTTACTGCAATAAAACGAGCCATACCGCATCTTAATTTGTACACCAGCGTCTTTTATATGTAAGTGTCTCTGAGACACAGCCATACAAAATTTATTATGTGAATATTATTAACTATGCGTGCAAAAAAACAAACAATATACATGTGTTTTATGAGGAATGGGCGTTTACTGGCTGTTCATATTATGTTACGCAAGTGTGGTCTAATGTTTTAAAAACGGAGGTGACGTGGTGTTTAGTGTAATTATACCTGCTTATAATTCCGAGACCTTTATAAAGCGTGCCGTTAATTCTGTTTTGAAACAGACTCTCCAAAATTTCGAAATCTTGATTATAGATGATAAATCGAGTGATGGTACTGTTCAACTGGCACAAGATATGGCCTCTAAAGACAATCGTATAAGGGTTTTTTTACAAGACACAAATGGGGGACCCGCGGTTTCCCGCAATGTTGGTATTGATAATGCTAAAGGTGAGTGGATTGCTATTCTGGACGCAGATGATGCATATAAACCTGAGCGGCTGGAAAAAATGCTTAAAGTTGCAGAGGACGGTAATTATGACCTGCTTTGTGATAGCATTATTGAATATGATATAGGTATTCAAAAAGAGGTGGGCATTGCTTTAGATTTGGAACGTGACGTTAATAGCTTTAGTTTCCTTGATCTCGTAGAGAATGATTATCCAGGGATAGCTTATCCTTACGGAGGTGTTCAGCCAATTTTTAGACGGGATTTTCTGAATAAATATAATTTGCGTTATTGTCCTGATTATCGGTTCGGCGAAGATTTCCTGTTTTATATGGAAGTTCTTTCTTATGCTCCAAAAGCTGCGTTGTTAAAAAAGGGGTACTATATATATACGAAATCAGTAGGGCCTGTTTCAGGCAGAAGGTCTTCACATTCCAGGACTGTTGCAGATACCCATCAAATTATTAGTGCTATGGAATATTTTGTAGAAAAGCATGGAGAAAGAATTGAGCCGCAAGAACGTTTAGCAATTAGGGAAAGGATGAAAAAGTTTTCTAAGCATACTAAAGTAGATGAGCTTAGGGAAATTTTAGCCGATAAAAATATTTTCCATGCTTTCTTTTTCCTTATAAAAACACCTTATGTTGTTCGCTACATTTTGAAAAAGCTTTTTAAGAAAATTCGGAATAAACGAAAATACTATCTCCATTCGTCATAGAATGTCTCCGGTATTAACCTAGGAGAAAATGGTGGGCGGTACTGGGATTGAACCAGTGACCCCTTGCGTGTCGAGCAAGTGCTCTACCCCTGAGCTAACCGCCCCATTTTACATGCGCGTTCATACGCCACGCAGGCTCCGTTCCTATCGGAACGAGGTCGCAGTCGCAACCTTTATAGCATGCTCATTTTTAATGCATCTGCTATATAAGCAAACAGTGGTACTGACATTTATCAGAAAATTCAAGTATAAAATTTGAATATAATGGTTTCATAGCCTTATAGTAGCCTTATTCCGTGGTGCTCAATAAATCTTCGATACGTTCGACCAGATCATTAAGATGAAACGGTTTTGAAAGGATTTGTGGGCGTGTACGTGTGCTATTGCTATCGTATCTTTTGTGATCTTCCAGAGCCATTGCAGCAAAACCGGTTATGAACATGACCTTCATGTCTGGATATTTTTCTGTTGTTTTGTGTGCAAGCTCCAGCCCGTCAATCTCCGGCATAACAATATCTGTTAGCAGCAAGTCGAAAGGCGTGTCACTTCCTTCTTTTTCTTCCAAAGCACTCAAAGCGTCGGCTCCATTCGAGCGTGCAACAACGCTATGCCCGGCGCGCTGTAGAGCAATCATAAGAAAGTTCAACATGGATTCGTCGTCTTCTGCTAATAGAATATTGGCCATGTAAATTTCATCCTGATACCAAACAATATATTATAGTAGCTACACTGGTGTAAGAGTGTATGAGAAAACAACCTCTTTATGCAAATTTATTTCTTATAGTAATTTGACTTAAGAATAGTACAGAATTACGCAAATGAATTGTCTTGAGAATCAAGTGTAATTTCTGAAGCATAGCCGTAGCTACGGTGATGAAATTATGCG
>JAGLKS010000137.1 GCA_023140905.1 Alphaproteobacteria bacterium
CCGCATCATGAAAACGAGATTGCCCAGAGTTGCTGCGCTAATCACGGAGATGAAGACGATCTCTCTTCTTTTGCAAAATACTGGGTCCATAATGGTTTCCTGACTGTTGAAGGTGAGAAAATGTCTAAATCTTTAGGCAATGTCACGCTTGCTCATAATTTAATCAGGAAACATGAAGGCGAAACTTTGCGCTTAACGCTCCTTTCCGCTCATTACCGCCAGCCTTTAGACTGGACGCAAGATGCCATTATTCAATCCCAAAATACTCTGGATAAGATTTACTATTACTTACGCGAAATCGAAGATATTGAGGCTGACGAGAACGCCGCTCTTCCAGAGAAATTCATGAAAGCTCTATGTGATGATCTAAACACACCTAAAGCTATATCTGAACTAATTCCACTGGCTAGAAAAGCAGATAATAGTAAAAGTCCGGAAGATAAAGGCGCATTATTAGCTGCAGCAAAACTACTTAATATTGCGCAAAAAAATCCATCAGAATGGCTTGGCTATAGCGTATCAGGACACGGTATTGATAAAGAAAAAATCAATGCTTTAATTGAAGAACGCGATCAAGCCCGCACAAATAAAGACTTTGCCCGCTCTGATGAAATCCGCGATGAGTTGGCCAAAATGAGTATTGCTATTGAGGATACAGCCGAAGGCACAATCTGGAAGAAAGTATAGCTTATGCCATGTATAGTATAGTAATTTGCTTTAAGAATTGCACAATCGTCATCCTCCGAATTTGTGCAAGCAAATTCTAGAGGGATCTATACAGTCTATAGATTGCCTTAGAAATTTTTGGAGTAAAAATTCAGGCAATGACAGTGTAGAGGATGTGCAATTCTTAAGGCAAATTGCTATAGTTTCACGCACTTAACGCGCAAGTAATATCTTATAGAAATGATAGCTCCCTTCAGCAGGTGCTGCGCCAGACCCTGAGCTTTTCGTACAACCGGCACTAAAAGATGATAAGATATCGCTCTGTCCGGTTGTATTGCTTCCAGACACATATATATCTGCTACATCTGAATAAAAGCCGGTAAATTTTTCGCTTGTTTCAAACGGGCCATTACTTTCCTGAGGTGTCTCCGCCGTAGTCAAGGGAACACCCAGCGCATCATTAATCGCAATACACACAGCTTTCTTCAGATAAGGAATGAACAAGATTAGATCGTCTTTGCTATCACTGCCTTTATCCAACCCCATAGCGCTGCCGTTAAAATACATCTCCTGATAACGCAGCTCATCACTGTAACTGCTATCCAGCCACTCTCCCATGGGCACAGCATACGTAATCCCACCACCATCAAGAGCAAAAACCTTGCAACTATCATCGGTGCAATTTGCATTCTCATAGCCGGAAATTTCTTTATTCTCAAAACTGATTTCCGTGTCATCAATCCCACGCAGGCGAAGCTGTATTACAGCATTTCCGACAATCTCACCATATTCGATGATTTCAGAAGCAAGAATACCAGCACGCTCTTTAGTGATACTTTGAGCACTACCACGGTTTGTCTGCGACACGGCATATGATAGCGCC
>JAGLKS010000138.1 GCA_023140905.1 Alphaproteobacteria bacterium
GCTTTGTAACGGTAATATGGGGCTAGCGCGTCAGCAAATTGTCGCATTAGCTCAGGAAGATACAGTATTATTAAAAGCATTGGTTAGCCCGCATCTCGATGGTATAGTAGCTTATCAGGTAGAACGTGTTGCTTCAGGGCGGGCCGAGATGGAAAAACGTCATCCGGATTTGCCTCCTCCAACGATTGACGAGCATTTTGGTATGGAGCTTTTACGCGCTGTGGCTGCTGAAGATGTAACAGTGTTTGGGCACGATAGTATGCGTCATTCCAGAAAACGAAAGATCGCGTCAAAACAACATATTGATGCAATTCATAAATTAGCGTCTTCACGTCAACATCGAGATAAATAACAGGTCGTCATGCTCCCAGATCCTAGAATTATAGCTGAAAAATTTGCTTTGGAACGTGTAGAAGTATTACCAAGGGACGCTTCTGCACGCCACTATTTCCGTGGTTATAGGCAAGATAAAAGCGTCATTGTTATGCTTTATCCTGAAGCTATGTACGAACATCGTGCAGAATTGCTCAGATTTCTTGATATCAGTAAACTTCTGGAAAAACAGGGAATTAAAGTCGCTGAATGTTATGAATATGATGAAACAGAAACATATGCTTTGTTAGAAGATCTTGGCAGGCACTCTTTTGGAGAGTGTTTGCATAAAGGAAAAATATCTCCAGAAAATTTATACACGATGGCAACGCAGATCCTCATAAATATAAAAGATGTTAAAAATGCAGATAAGTTGCCACATTATAAACAAAATATTATCTATGCAAACCGGCGTCAGCTAATCGATTATTATATGGCTTTCAAACAAGGGCAACATCCTGATGAAAACTGTATCGATCAATTTCATACTGTTTGGGATAAAATAGAGCAAAATTTGCCCTCATGTCCCCAATGCTTTGTTCATGGAGATTATCACTTAGAGAACCTTATCTGGGCCTCAGACGAAACGGATTTGCGCCAATGTGCCCTAATTGATTATCAAGACGCGTTTTACGGGCCATTACCATATGATTTGGTCAATTTGCTTGAAGATGCCAGAGTTGATGTGCTCGAAGATATACGATCTAGCATGATAAATCTATATACAAAAAATATGAGTAAGGAAGAAAAAGAGAGCTTCCTTGCGTGGTATAGAGTGTCAGCCATGCAGTTTAATGGTCGGGTTATTGGTCTGTTCATTAAGTTTGCTGTTGAACAGAACCGTGATTCTTATCTCATCCATATACCTCGTTTACAAAATCATATAAAAAGACATTTGCGAGATCCTGTTCTCAGACCACTTAAGGAATATTTTGAAGAGACCGGACTTGATTTTGACCCAATAATCGATTTAGATGGGGAAAAAATACGTGAGGTTTTTAAAAATATGTAAGCAAGGCGCATTATCGCGTCATATACATCGTGTGAAAACAAGGAGTTAAGAAATATGTCTATTGTTTCAGACCGTTTGAATCGTATTAAACCTTCTCCAACTATAGCTGTGACAGGCAAAGCTAAAGAACTAAAAGCAGAGGGAAAAGATGTCATTGCTCTGGGGGCAGGAGAACCCGATTTCGATACCCCCGATTTTGTGAAAGCCGCAGCCAAGCAGGCGATAGATAACGGCGAAACAAAATATACTGCCGTAGACGGAACTCCAGCTCTGAAAGGTGCTATTATCGCTAAATTTAAACGTGATAATGATCTTGAATATTCACGGGATCAGATTACTGTTGGTACAGGCGGAAAACAGGTCCTTTTTAATGCATTAATGGCATCGGTTAATTCTGGCGATGAAGTAATTATTCCAACTCCTTACTGGGTTTCATATCCTGATATGGTCCTTTTGGCAGAAGGAACACCTGTCACGGTAGAATGCTCAAAAGAAAATAATTTCAAACTGACGGCAGAACAACTTGAAGCTGCTATTACGCCTAAAACAAAATGGTTTATTTTTAATTCCCCATCCAATCCAACAGGCGGTGCCTACACTCATGCTGAAGTCAAAGCTTTAACAGATGTGCTGGTTAAATATCCGCATGTTTATGTCATGAGCGATGATATGTATGAGCACCTTGTTTATGATGGTTTTGAGTTTTCAACGCCTGCGCAGGTAGAACCGGCTTTATTTGACCGTACATTAACGTGTAACGGTGTTTCAAAAGCCTATGCTATGACGGGTTGGCGCATTGGCTATGCAGGAGGACCAAAAGAGTTAATTAAGGCTATTGCTAAAATTCAGGGGCAAAGTACGTCAAATCCGTCTTCTATATCACAGGCAGCAGCTCTGGAAGCTCTGAACGGGGACCAATCTTTTCTGATTGAACGAAATAATGAATTTGCCAAGCGAAGGGATATGGTCGTTGATATGCTCAATGCTATAGAAGGGATTGAATGTCTCAAACCTGAGGGGGCTTTTTATGTTTTTCCTTCATGTGCCGGGGTAATTGGTAAAACAACACCGGATGGTAAAGAGCTTGAAACAGATGAAGATTTTGTAACATACCTTCTTGAAAGCGAGGGTGTTGCTACAGTTCAAGGGTCTGCTTTTGGGCTTGCTCCTTATTTCCGTATCTCTTATGCAACCAGTATGGAAAATCTGAAAGAAGCGTGCTCACGTATTCAACGGGCATGTGTGGCACTAAAATAAAAACAACGATATCAGCGCATTACAATTCTTTCATTACGCTTTTATTTCTGTATGCTTAAAAAACGGTCTGCTTCCAATGCAGCCATACATCCCATAGCTGCAGCCGTAACAGCTTGGCGATATTTATTATCAGCAACATCACCGGCTGCAAAAACTCCGGGAATGTTTGTTGCTGTAGAATCCGGTGCTGTAACCAGATATCCTTCCTTATCAATATCCAGAACGTCTTTGACTAAGTCTGTTTCCGGTTTATGCCCAATAGCAACGAAAACACCATCTTTATCAATCGTGCTGATTTCACCGCTTTGTGTGTCTTTGAGCTTTAAACCGGTCATTCCACTATTATCGCCAAGGATTTCTTCAACCGTTTTATTCCAGAGAACATTAATTTTTCCATTCTCAAATATGCGTTTCTGCATGATTTTTTCAGCACGCAATTCATCGCGGCGATGTATCATTGTCACAGAATTACAGAAATTTGTAAGGAACAAAGCTTCTTCAACAGCGCTATTTCCACCGCCGATAATCGCTACGTCTTTATCACGAAAGAAAAATCCGTCGCATGTAGCACATGCAGATACACCACGGCCTTTATAGGTTTCTTCTGATGGAATCCCCAGCCAGCGTGCTTTAGCACCTGTGGAAATAATGAGCGTTTCACCGCTGTAAACGTCTCCGGAATCGCCTTTAGCTTTAAAAGGGCGCTCAGATACATCAATATCAATCACATAATCATTAATTATTCGTGCCCCGACATGTTCTGCTTGAAGGCGCATTTGCTCCATAAGCCAAGGTCCTTGGACAGGTTTGGCAAAACCCGGATAGTTTTCGACATCTGTCGTAATCATAAGCTGTCCGCCTTGATCCATGCCAGTAACCAAAATAGGTTCAAGGTTTGCGCGTGCCGCATATATAGCTGCTGTATAACCAGCAGGGCCGGAGCCAATAATGAGGACTTTTGTTTTATGTGTTTCTGTCATTTTTTGAATTACCCTGTAATTTCTAATCATCAGTATCTTAATCATTGAACCGTCTGAGTAAAGGCCTAATAATATAACTGTTTTCAGTTGAACCTAAAATGCTTCTTTATCTCTTCTGCAACGTATTGTGCATCACAAAGACGCTCGTAACTATATGGCTCAAATGCACCATTAATGCTACTAAGCCGTTTTAGTGCACCATAATTAATCAGGTGGTTGTGAAGTATCGAAATTCGCTTGCTACCCCGACCTTCAAGCTCGATCATATAAACGGGTTTTCCCGTTGTACAACATTCTGAAATCATAGAAGCGCTATCAGCTGTAACCAGCAGATAGTCTGCCCATGCGAGCATTCCAAGATAGGGGTTTTCATCCTCTCCATTCCAGAAATAATTCGTATCGTTTCGAAGTGAATCCTCTAATATTTTTTTATTTGTTTCACCTGTTCTTCTGGAGCATGTAATCATCAAAGACCCATTGATGCGCGAAAGAGTTTGCACAAGACCCTGAGTAATTTCCGGTGTCATTTTGTAAGCTTTACTTGAACCGCCAATTAAAACAGCAACTCTCGGAGATGCATGGTTTTTTAAAAAAGAGAAGCGTTCTTTTGCTTCTTTTAGTAATTCAGGAGTCACTTTATTTGGCGCGGCATGTGTAACAATAACATTATCACCACGTAATGGGTCATGATGTGGAACAGCTACCATATCAAAATATTCAGGAGATACTCTAGGATCTTGAATTTGAACAGTAAATGTTGAGCCACCGCTCATTTTCCTTATATAGCGCGAGGCGGCTATGCTTTTTCTTCCGCTAGCAATCAATATATCCGGCCAAGGCGCTTCTATGGTTGGTGAAAAACTGCATTTTTGTTCAAATCCTAAATAGGGGGAAAGACTTTTCCATGGCTCATTAAGCCCTATGCGCTTGATATCATAGGGAATTCCTAATGCATTTGCTACGCCGATGCATTGGTTTTCAGTACCGATGAAGCCTTCTGTTAATATCCAGCATTTTTTAGTGTTTTTTTCAGTATTCATCTATTTTCTTTTACTTTATTTTAGCTATAGTTTAATAAAGACTTGCTAATTTACAGAAGCAACTTTATACCATCTTTACTTAAATATAGAAATAGCAGGCAGGAACAGGGTGAAAAATATAATGGGTGGATTGCGACTTGATATAATCGATAAAAAAATTTTAAGAACCCTGCAAGATAGCGGTCGCATTAGTAATGTAGAACTTGCTAAATTAGTGGGGATATCTCCACCACCATGTTTGCGCCGTGTGCGGATATTGTCTGAAAAGGGATATATTAAAGGATATCGTGCAGAAATCGATGCAGCAAAAATGGGCTATGGTGTTCATGTTTTTGCGATGGTGACATTCAAAGCTCAATCTCAGGAAGATGTGAAAGCATTTGAAACATATATTGCAAAATGTTCTATTATTAGAGAAGCTCATTTGTTGATTGGTGATGCAGATTTCATATTGAGGATTGTCGCCAAAGATTGGGATTCTTATCAAGAATTTTTGACAAAAGATTTACTTTCAGCGCCTAACGTAGCTTCGGTTAAATCTCTTCTTTCCGTACGTTCGGATAAGAATTTATCAGGAATACCAATTGAATAAATATTGGTTTTAGAATGTATGTTTTTCAGGTATTCGCGGAAATGCAATTTTTATTGCAGCAATAATGTAGCTATAGTCGGTTTCTATAGGAATTACAGCAACAGCCTCGTATCTTAAATGCAAATTTTTTGCTGCTCAATGCTTGCAAGAAGCCATAAAACTGTGTTCAAATACAGCGGAGAGGTTTCTACAAGAGAAGCCAAATAAAAGGAAAAACAGATAATGGCAGGTGCAGTAAGCAAAAGTGAATTTTGTATGTGGCGGACTTTATTTGCAGTTGCTCATGCTGATAATGTTGTTACTAATGAAGAAATATCGTTCATGGCGCAAATACTTGATGATGTACAGTTCACTGATGAACAGACCGAAGCACTCAAAGACGATATCGTTAATGCTAAAAACGTAACAAAAATGTTTAGTGGAGTGACCGATCCAAAAGACAGGATACAGTTTTTTGAATTTGCTCGTGATCTTGTATGGGTTGATGGAGATTTTGATTCACAAGAGCAAAGCGTGATGATTGGTTTGTATAAACAGCATATGAATGACATCACTGTAGATGAATTAGTCGGCAAAATTCCTTTAGAGTTTGAGGAAGATGATGTGCTTAAATATTTAGAGCTAGACCCTTATCCTTACGAAAAATCGGGTGTTATGGGCATGCTTTCAGTCTTTAAAAACCGATTCGTCAAAAGAAGCAGTTAACATATTTATAGGAATTTATGGGAAAATTCTGGAGAAATAATTATCATTTTTAGGAGTGTAAAACAGCGATGACTTTTGTTGTTACAGATATTTGTATCAAGTGCAAATACACAGATTGTGTGGAAGTATGTCCGGTAGACTGCTTTTATGAAGGGGAAAATATTCTGGTTATTAATCCAGATGAATGTATTGATTGTGGTGTGTGTGAGCCGGAATGTCCGATTGAGGCAATCCTTCCTGATACTGATGCTAAAGCAGAGCCATGGCTAGAGATGAATAAACGCTATGCAAATGAATGGCCTAATATTACAGCCAAAAAGGATCCGATGCCTGAAGCAGATGAAATGAAAGATAAGGCAAATAAATACGAAGATCATTTTAGTGCTGAGTCGGGTGATGGGGACTAGGTCCTGTTCTAAGGAATTAATGTGTAGACGAAGAATGAGATACAAGCACGAGAGCGCACAAAAACTTTGCTGCACTTATTTTTTATCGCTTATGCCCAATTTTTCCTGTAATGAAGTGCTGGAGGTTGTATATTCAAAACGCATCCGTGCATCCGGTCGGCAATATTTAAATGCCTGACGTGACATAAGTGCTGCTTCATGAAAACCGGATAAAATAAGTTTAAGTTTACCGGGATACCAATTAATATCTCCAACAGCGAAAATACCTTTTTCCGAAGTTTCAAATTTTTCCGTATCAACAGTAACAAGATTCTCATGCAAATTAAGCCCGAAATCGGCAATAGGGCCAAGCTTCATAGTTAAACCAAAGAATGGAAGCATAATATCACAAGGGAGTTTTTCACGCTGTTTGTTTTTGTTTTCAATAATAACAGAGTTGAGCTGTCCATTTTCTCCTATTAACTCTTTGACTTGCCCGATTTTAAGATGCATTGCACCATCAGCTACGAGTTCACGCATTTTGCTTACACTATCAGGTGCAGCACGGAAAGCGTCCCTACGGTGAATAAGCGTTATGCTTTTAGCAATAGGTTGTAAATTCAGGCTCCAGTCTAGGGCAGAATCTCCTCCACCGACGATAATTAGATCTTTGCCTCTAAAATTCTCCATTTGGCGAATGGAATAGAACACGGACTTTCCTTCGTAATTTTCAATTTTAGGAATGGGCGGTTTTTTAGGCATAAAGCTACCACCACCGGCAGCAATAATAATACAAGTAGCCTCAAACACAGTACCTGTATCTGTAGTTAATCTCCATGTTCCATCATCCAGCTTTTCCAGTTTTTCTGCCATTTGCTGAAAATGAAACGTTGGATTAAATGGCTCAATCTGGGCCATAAGGTTATCAGTTAGTGTTTGCCCACTAATACTAGGGTATGCAGGGATATCATAAATTGGTTTCTCAGGATATAGCTCTGCACATTGTCCTCCTGGCCGGTCAAGTATATCGATTAGGTGGCACTTCATGTCTAAAAGTCCCATTTCAAAGACAGTAAATAATCCACATGGGCCGGCTCCGATAATAACCGCATCAGTTTTAATAACGGCAGAATGATTGCTCATATTAAATTTTCCTTATAGAATAAGATTTATTTTTGCATTCAGTTGTAATAAAATATAATTATACTCAAGTAAAGGACTGTGTCATAGAAGCATCTTCTTTATCTGAAAATGAGCTAACTAACAAAAAGTATTCAATTAATCATGATAGAAGAATTTGACGATTCTGTATTTTTATCGGTCGTAAATGTTGCAGAAGATAACTTCCCACAAATTATTGATAAATATGCACATAATGCAAATGCGTACATTGAGAGAATAGAAAAAGCATTCGCGCAAAAGGATTGTGAAG
>JAGLKS010000139.1 GCA_023140905.1 Alphaproteobacteria bacterium
CCATTATCCAACCTCTTTCACGTTTGAAACTGATTTTTCCTGATTAGCACTAGACTTAAGCACCATACCAAGACGCTCTACTTTGCGGCGAACCGAATCATCAATCATATAAGATCCGATCGTAACAACCATTCCCCCCATAATTTTGGGAGATACTTTTTCTTCCAATTCAATTGATGTCTTAAGTGCTTTTTCTATTTTATCCTTAACAATAACCAATTGATCTTTACTCAATGCTTCAGCCGTTTGAACACTTACTTCCACAAGTCCAGATTGTTGAGTAACAATCTTTTCATAGGCTCTTATAATACCGAGAAGAGCGCCTAAACGACGATTGCCCGCCAACACACCCAAAAACTTTTTGGTAAGCGGCTGCATTTTCATTTTTTGTGCTAATTCTTCTAATACACTAGCATGCTTGCTAACATTAATAAGAGGCGAAGATATCACCTTACTTAGTTCCTCTGACGCCTCCAGAGCATTCCCCAGAGCAGACAAATCTTTTTGGACCTTATTAACAATCTTTTCTTGCTCAGCCAAATCAATAAGGGCTCCAGCATATCTGGTGTAAATCAATGGCGAGGAAGTCAAATTTGACGATGACACGTTCTCTTGTTCCTTAACTTAGTCAATGTTTAATACGCCCTAAGACAACCTAATGACAACACTAAGACAATGCCATAAAAGCCTCATCACTTCTTGTAAACGCAAAGAACATAAATTTAATTTTACGTTGGGGAGAGTTAGCACACAAGAGCAACGCTGGCAAGTAGCTACGCATCCTATTTTAGAAATATTTTGATTTTATTTTTACTTCATTTTTGTACCAATACAACACAAACAAATACTTTTCAGAAAAATAATGCAGAACGCAAAGCTACAAACGTCTGCATCATTAATCACACAGGACTGTGCATCATATGGCTATAAATATTTCAGACAACTTTCGAGTTCGCACAAAAAATGCATTCAGATTTAACGCGGACTCAATGCACGATAAAGATAGAAAAAACGTTTGGATCAACAATCTGCCAGCCCAAAAAAGAGAATCGTTCTGGGAAAAGAATCATCGCAGCAATACGCAAAGCTACAATATGTACAACATATATTTCTAACGTCCACCGCCCTAAAAATTGGAATATTTTTATAAAAGATCCTGCCATATAACGGCGGGCATCAGTAAATGCGACAGGTTTAAAATGCCATAATATACCGCCCATAAACGCATAGCCTAAAGTTAGCACCCATGCCTGAGCTCCCGTTAAATAAGGCATCGCAATACCTTGCATAATATAAGTCGTGAAAAATGCTACAACCACATACATTAAAATATATTTACGCTCTACACGCTCATATACAGCCTCTTTACGCCGCGCAATAAACCCAACCAACGCAATTAGCATAGCCAAGGAGCCATATTCAAAGAGCACAGAACTAGGAAAGCTCGACAAAAATAAAATAAAGAACATCCCTCGTAGTGCTTGCGGTGAAGCCAAACTATAGCGCGCAACCTTATCCCGGTATAAGCGCAGAAAAATTATGGTAAACAAGATGTTCATTGGTAAAAGAAATTGTCCAGCGATCAAACTGGAGGCAGCCACTATTCCACCACCAATTCAGAAAGATTTAGGAATTTCACTTTCCCGCGCATAGCCGATCAAAAAGAACCAAATCGGCAGACATAACCGCCCTAGCGTACGAAACCACATTTCTTCAGGGAAAAAGATAAATCCAACATGGTCACAAATCATCAAAATAACAGCTAATGATTTAATTAGATCATAAGACGTTAATTCTTTCGGGAGATTTTTTCTAACAGCTATTACAGACATACTCGCATTTTCTTACTTAAATAGTAATTTAACTTTCTTTTTATCTCGCGTAACACAGACTTTAAATTGCCAGAAAGAAGTGTATGATAGCCAACATTTGTGCAACATACAAACAAAGGATGTCTCTTTAATATGAGCATAAGAACGATAAAACAAACCCTAACGCTCTTTACAATCATTATTATCGAAGGATATATCGTTTTATCAACTGAATTACTGACAATTCGTGAAACCATCCCCTATATCGGCAGCGGGACAGACACAGTCGCCATAATTATTGCTGCTATTCTTATGCCTCTTGCTTTTGGTTATCAATCCGGTGGACGCTACAAACCTCGTAAATATTTCGGACATTTTATCAGCGTTCGTAAAAAACTCATCTATAATATATGTATTGCCGCTACCTTTTTATTCTTTGGTTTATCGTATTTTTTCTTGAACAAATTCTTTTTGTTTATGTTCTCTATCGATATTACAAACCGCATTATACAAACAGCAATATTCTGCGCTATTTTCATTGTGACACCAACTTACTTTTTGGGACAAACAGTTCCCCTTATCAGTCATTTCTTTACAAAAGAGCATCTACCTAAAATCACCGGGCACATATTGTTCTTTTCTACAATAGGCTCTTTTTTAGGTGCTACTTTGTCAGTACTGGTCTTTATGACTGTGCTAGGCGTACACCACACTTTGACCTTAAATTTTGTTTTGATGGCCTTGCTGGTCATCCTTTTAGACAAAAAGCCAACCAGCCTCCCTGTCATATATATAAGCCTTCTTGCTCTCTTTGCCATGTATATGAACACAGATTACAAGCTTAGAGTTATTTACCCGCATATGCGTGCGAATAATGCGTATAACCTCATTCAAGCAGGTCCTCTACAAAACGGCACACGGGAAATGCGAATTAACCTAAATCGCTCATCAAGTTATAACGATGACGGGCAAAAATTTTCCTATATCAATTTGGCAGAAAAAATAGCTATTGAGCCAATTTTAGAATCCACACCACCGCGCGATATATTAGTTATCGGGGCAGGAGGTTTTACGTTTGGTCACAATGATACGAATAATAACTACACTTACGTTGATATAGACAAAGAGTTAAAAACCATATCCGAGCACCATATTCTCAAAGAACCTATAGGAGAAAACAAGCACTTCATTGCAAAACCCGCACGCGCCTTTCTCTATAATGACACACACAAATATGATGTAATTTATCTGGATACTTATCTGGGTGCAACCAGCGTTCCTGAACATCTTGTTACACAAGAGTTTTTTATACAAATC
Organism: Alphaproteobacteria bacterium; assembly: GCA_023140905.1. Lineage (GTDB taxonomy): Bacteria > Pseudomonadota > Alphaproteobacteria > Micavibrionales > Micavibrionaceae > UBA1672. The sequence goes on from JAGLKS010000139.1 coordinate 3,129, forward strand.
AAAAACCACCTTAAAGAAAACGGTGTGTTAGTAACAAACTTCATCGTCACAGCTAACTTCAATAATGAGTTTTCGCAAACACTGGATAATACGTTCCGCTCTGTTTTTCCTTATATTTCACGCACAGCCATTAATGATACGTATAATATGTGGGGAGAATATCCAGATCAAGAATTAAACATAGTTTATATTTACCGCCATAAAAACGACTATGGTAAGCCGCATATTTATACGGATAATAAAAACGCAGCTTTTTACGAGAAATCGCGCAATAACTGACTAATCTATTGAACAATAAGCTTGAAGGCTAACAACCCCATACCTTCACGCTCGCACGCAAGAGCTACAACCTTAAAAACAAGTAAATGTACGACAAAGATTTCCAAAGAATACCGCCCGCATATTTTTAAAACGGCACTCCCAGCCACGCCTATTCTTTCTTTTAACCCGACGAAATTATGCGCTCTAAAATATTGTAACGCCGTAACAACAAATAACAATCCCCCTCCAAGCATTCCAAATTGCAACGGATCAAAACCAAAGAAAACTTGCTGACTAAAGAAAAAGAAAATAAAAGCAAAGACCATATTCCCGCGCATAAAGCTCTGGGAACACGCACCATCTTGATAACGGCGCACAAAATATCCATATAAAACCAAGACTAATCCACTTGTGCCATAATCACTTAAAAATGCTGTTGGGATGAGCATAACCACCATTCCAATAACAGCCACAAACCGACTTATACCGAACGTCTCGAACCACTTGGCTACATAATCTAAAATCAGGCGCATCCACAAAATAGTGAATAAAATATTCGATGGGAAAATTGGCCACCCCACAATCACATCTACGCCCATAAGGATGAAAGCACCCATCCATATTCGCGAAGACACATCACGGCTTCTCGCATACCCTATCAGGAAGAACCACACCGGCACACACATACGGCCAGCAACTCTCCACCAAAAATCTTCTGGAAAAAAGTAAACTCCAATATGATCTATAATCATAAACAGCACAGCAAACGTCTTTACTAGATCATAAGATGTTATTTCTTTAGGTAATATTTTTTCCAGCATCTACACTTCCCTACAGAAAACTTTGAGGATCTATATCAATGTAAACCCGAACCGTCGAAGGCACCTTAAGAGCACCCACCCAATCACCAACCGTCTTCTGCACATTAATCGCTTTGTCCGCACGCACCAGCAAACGATAGCGGAACTTTCCGCGCAACCGCACCAGCGGTGCAGGTGCAGGCCCAAGCGTTTGAATCTTCGCCCCACTTTCACTCACACCCTGCGGAGCCGTCTTACCCAATTCTCTGGCAACCTGCAAGACAAGTGCTTCTTCACGCCCCGATACAATAATTCCAACAAGACGACTAAAAGGCGGCATATGTGCAGCTTCACGCTCTGCCGCTTCCACCGATAAAAACGCATCACGCCCGGATCCAGCCATAGCTTTCATAATCCGGTGATCCGGCATCC
>JAGLKS010000014.1 GCA_023140905.1 Alphaproteobacteria bacterium
CACCATTATCAGGAGAATGTTCGACTGTTACAGCGATATTTCCGGCACCGGCATAATTCGCAATATTAAGAGTAGCCACATAATCTATCTCATGCAGATCAGTGGCAAATTTTTTACCTGTTTCGGTGACACCGCCTGCTGGAGAAAACTCATCCAACAGACGACGACCAGATACACTACCCATTAATAATTATCCTCGATATCGGAACCATAAATAAACGCATCGAAATAACAGTCTTTTTTGGTTGTTCCATCAGATCCATCACTTGTCTGAATAACAATCAAGTTTGTTGCTTTGCTGACAATTGATGGGATGCAATCCGTTTGAGTCGGAGTAACCTGAACATGAACATTGGCATCACTTCCAAACGCAACATCAGGGGTAATCTGATACATACCTGTCTCTGATGCCGTAATTGTTACCTGATACTTTGCAAGGCCATTCAATTCATCAGTTCGTTTCATTGTGATTGTGCCAATTGGAGGAGTTTCTGCGCTTGCATCAGTCCATTCAAGTGGTAAAGCATCATTAAAAGTTGTTCGCAGATTAAACCTATTGGAATCTATTTTATCAACCCAATAGTCAGTGGAGGCAGAAATACCTGTCGGCAATGTAGCCGAAATGGTGATTGTCTGATCCCCTGATCCAGTTGTGGTTATATTAACCATAGTCGCGCCAAAGGTTGCAGCCTCAAGCGTGGAAGCAAGACTTAACGTGGCAGTACTGGATGCATAAACCCAGTAATCAGTAGATGCCGAAAGTCCGGTTGGTAACGTGACAGTTGTTGTAACCTGAACCCTGTCTCCGGTAATGAAGCCATGAACAACACCATTGTTAAACTCGTCAGCAGCCGCGCTAATGTCAGTGGTTGAGGAAAAGGTGACAGCAGCTTTTTCGGCTGCAACAGCAGAAATCTGTATACGCTCATTATCAATCAAACCATGTGCAGTAACTTTCATTTCATTTAAAGCAATGACATGAGCAGTTGTTCCAACACTGGTTAAATTAAGAATTGGCGTTCCAGTTAATGATATCGTCCTTGTTGTGGCAAGTTTAAAAGTGTCAGCCGTAACATAGATAATGTAATAATCCGTGTCGGCATTAGTTCCCCCAGGAATAGTTCCCTCTGACGTAATCCTAACCTTATCCCCGCTTACAAATCCATGAGCTGTGCTTGAGAATGTGTCAGTCGTTGCATTAACATCATTTGTAGCTGATAAAGTTACGTGCTGAAAAGTCTCTAAAATTTCAGAAACTCCGACCTTTGTAGATATTTCCAAAGACCTCATTTTTCTTTGTGTCGATTGGATTCCCCTTACTGTCGCAAATGCTTGAAAACTAAGCATAAACGCAATGAGAGGTATAATAAAAAATTTCATAAGTTAACTCCCAAATTTAAGGGGTCTTGCGACCCCTCGTAATTTTATACGTTTATGAATTTACCGCAAGTCCGTAAATAGAACCGTGATATGTCGGAACGATGTAATTCTGATAGTAACCTCCGTAACGTGCCTCATATGCATCGTCATCATTCATTCGGAGAAATACCGTATTATCATCGTCAAACCAACCAAACTTAGGTCGGCGGTGACACTCGATATAATTCATGTTGAGAAAATAAATTCTGTCATCCTCAACAAACCTTTCGGCAACAACTGGAATATCTCCATTGGTTGAGGCAAAGGCAATCGCGCTATACGATGCCCTTATTTTCAACTTCTTATTTTTCACATACCTTGGTTCAATGACAAACCTTTTATGATCCTCATAAAGATCAAGAAATTTTCCATACTGCTCATAAGACATTGGAATGAGAGTTGGATTTTTACCAGTGGCTTTCTCAATCTTGAGAACCATTGTGTTCATCATGGAGGTAGAAATTGCTTTACCGGCTGCATTTGTAACGTGCATTTTCCATCTACGCTGAACTGTAATTCCGTAAAGAGTTCCAGATGCGGCGTACTCGGCATCGGTGAGCATTGCTATCCCATAAAGACCTTTTGGATCGTTATTTCTTGAACCTTGCATGTAAAAAGTTTTTCCAGTTGCGGCACCGGCTGCGAGAGTAGAAGAACCGGCATCAGTGGCATGGATAAACTGAATTTCTTTTGTGTCAGGGTCAACAATATAAACTTGAAGCAAGGTGGTTTTTCCAGAATCAGTATGAAAATGAACAAAGTCTTGCTCTTCCCAATTGGCTTCTTTCCAACTTGCGGCTGCCATAATCACTTTAAAAGGTGATCCAGTAGTTCCAAGTCCAGTTATTGCTGTCGTGGCATCGTCTATACCAAGAGCACCAGTTCCGTCACCAAAAAGAATCCTTGAGTCATTTCTGACGTAAGATTCAACGGTTTTCTTAACACTTTCTGCTGTTGCCCGAACGAACGCGCCTTTGTCATTCATTGCGGCTGCAATAGCTTCCCTTTCAACTCTGCAACGGCCATATACTTTCTTGGCTTCAATTGTTGCATCACCGTAAGTCGCAACTCCGGCGTAAGGAAGGGAACCAGAACCAACACCGCCAGAATATGACAATGGGTTGGCAACGTGCTTTTTCTTACCAACAAAGTCATCGCGCTTTTTTCTACGCATCAGAACTTTGTTCTCGGTGTTATAAAGATTTTCAGACTTCTTGTAGTAAGTCTCTTTAAATAGTGCAGATGCTTTTGATATCGAAAATTTATCCATGATTTATTCCTTGTTTTAGCTGGAAAACTGCTCCTCCAAGTCGTCGAAGGTATCGTCAACCAGTTCGGTTTTTTTGGTTGTAACCTTTCTTCTGGCATCGAGTTTCTTCTTATTGGTCTTTGCTACGCTATCCACTTCTAAATCAAAGTTTGCCAAAATGGACTGTTCTATCGCTTCAAGTTCTTCATCGTTAAAATTTCGACCAAGCTCCGTTCTGTCCTTATCCATCATCTCAACAAGGTCACTCATAAGGTTTTGGTCTCTGCTTAGGCCTTTATGGATTCCCTCCAATAGCTCAGAAGCAGTGCGGTCAACATACATTTGGAGGGCTACTTGTCCGATGTTTGCGGTGTTGAACTCAAATTTAAGGTTTCCATCCGCTTTCATCTTTGAGATACGATTAAACGCATCTTGGTAGCCTTCGTCCGAAATGCCGTGTTGCCTTTTAACGCCAGCGATTTCAGTCGCAAGTTCATTTCTTTGTCTCTCTTGTGTGACTCGTTGAGTCTGAACACCGTGAAACTTAGACATGAACTCATTTTGGTTGTGCAGCATGTAATTACGAAACTCAACTTCATCCATTGTCCCGACCGCATTGCTGAGGTCAGGAAAAAGCTTACCAACCAACGCTTCATACACATTATTACCGTTTAATCCGAGCGAATCAAATATGTGGAAAAAACTATCAGCCATATTCTCTCCGTTCGCCATTTCGCGGAGATTGTTAAACTGGCTCTCAATCGCCCTTGAGCGTTCTAATTGACTCATGTGACCACGCCTTTCTTGGTCGAAAGATAATCGATCATTTCCAAATTTATCATACTCTGTGTCAAATTCTTCGCCAGTTCGATATGATTCAACAAGGTCTTGAATAGAAACATCGTTGTCCTCTCCAAGAGAGAAAACTGTTTCTGGGTGCATTTCATAATCAGTATCGCCGTACTTACCTTTTAAATAATCTATAACCTCGGCAACTTCCTCATCTGATGGCTTACCAGATTCGGCAGCCTTTTTGCTGTCAGCCTGAGCCTTTGCCTGTTTGTTATCAATGGAGTTTGGAATAGCGTCGCCGTCCTTTGGATCAGGTTTTGGATCATCCTCATGGGTCACTTTCCCTTCCCCATCGTTTCCATCGTTTGAGTCAACGGTATCCATCTGGATATCATCAAACGTGTCGGCATCATCTCCAACCTCATCCCCATCAACAATGAATGACATGAAGTAAGACAAGTAGCTAAAAAGTAGAATGTAAAAAATTGATCGATTCTTTGAAAACATAAACTCTCCTTTAAAAAGTTATTCTTGTTCAGCTAATAATGGATTTATCGGTGGCTCCATACCTTCTTCAACAACTGGTTGATAACCGGCACCTTGCATGTCCTTTCTAAGAGCTGCGCTTTCTCCCTCTGCGAGAGAACCGCCCATTGCCATACGATTAATCATAGCAACCTCTTTTTCAGGAATCTTAAAGAAAATAGGATAGTAATCAATCTCCATAAGTTTCTGTCGAAACGCTGGATTTTCTCTGGCCTTAATCCACATGAGATATTCAGTGCCTTTGATGTGCTTTTTGAAGGCCATCTTAACACCGCGAGGAGTAGCACTTTTATAGATTCTTTCCTCAAGTTTCTTCACATGTGATTCGTAATGAACAAAATGACCTTCCCACGGCTTAGGTTCAGGAATACCACCGCCACGTAACATCAATTCATTTTCATAGTTCGCAGCCTTTGAAGAAACCGTAACCATGTCCATGTACTGCTTATTTTTGGCAAGACCAAGCAAATCAAGGAATGTTTCTCTTTGAACAAGTCCCTGATGTTTTTCGTTAACCTCCAACATCATCTGCATACGGGATGACTTGTGTTGAGGAAGTGCCGGAGCATTTTGCAACCTTATTGAATACTTGGAACTAAAAACCTTTGAATCAAATTGCTCAACAACAAAAGTATCATCGTCGCCAAAAATTTTCTTCATTCTCTCAGTGTCGCCCTTGTAATTCTCAGACATTAAATCTTTGGTAAGGTTAGCAACATCAAGAAAAACCTTGGCACGACGATTAATAGCAACGCTGACCGCCTCGTTTTCTTGTTCATCAAGATGCTGTAAGGCAAGCCCAGAAAGATCAATTTTCTGGTCACGACGATAGATATTGTAAACCTTTGATTTTCTGTCAATGCTCGTTTTCAACCTGTCTTGTTGCTCAAACACTTCCCGAGAAATAGGATTAAACGCAATCATTCTCGGTTCCCTGCCTCCCTTGTATCGAATCAATGTATGCCCGTTGGTCAACGTCTTGGTATCGCATGAACCCCAAGGAACGAACCACTTAGGAACTGATGCCATTGCGAATGATCTTGCAGCAGCAGAGGAAAGCCCATTGTGTTGATCTTGAGCTTGTTTTATTAAACGAATATAAGACCTACCCCAGTATGACTTAGGTTCCTTGATATCGGTATGAAGAACAAATGGAAGTTTAGCTTTTCCATCAGATGAAGGATGCTCATATTCTTCTTTACTAAGAACCTTTCCGTTGATTGATATTATCTTAACACCTTCTGGAAGGAACTTTGTTGGACGATGAAAGAAGTAGCGAGTTAGAACCTTGTTTCTATTCTTTCTATTATCCTCAAGCTCCAACTCGTTATCGTCGGTATCTATAATTGCCTCTGGATCAATCTGGGCATCGGGATACTCTTTTGATAGTTCGTAAGGACAACGGTATTTAATATAAAAAGTGTTATCAACTTGACCCCAACTCTCTTTTCTTTCAGGGAAAAATCTATCAGGTGGGATAACCTCATAATTAACATCCCCGGCACGTAAGCCCTTCAACTCTTTGGCTTTCTTATTGTTGAGTTTTAACGCTCTCTCAACGGTTGGATTTTCGGGGCCTTCTTCATCATCCCAAAATGTATAGATTATCGAAGTACCATAGAGAAACGTATAGAACTGGTCATCAGTAAACAGGTCATTAATTCCAACATCGTACCAACGAGTATCAATCATCTGCTTGACTGAAACAGCAGCCATATCGTCGTTCCACTCGCTATTAGCCGGTAAAACTGCTATCGCCGGACGATAACGAATCATCTTGGCTATCTTTTCCTCAAGAGTTTCAAAAACAAGATTATCGACGATCTTGGGATTTTTGGTGGTGGTTTCAGATACATCGCTATCCCTATCAGAAAACTGATTCTTGTATTGAACCCCTTTCCAGTAGGCAAGATTTTCCTCATACTCACTTATCCGACCACGAGACTTCTTAACTCTGTAGGCAAACTCCTCATCCATCCATTTCTTTATCTCGTCATCGTTATCAGCAATCATGAAGAAAGGTTTTCGCTGTTCTTCCCCATATTCCAGTTCATCCGCATCCCATTCATCGTAATCTACTCTCATTTAATCCTCCATGATATCATCAGGAATAAAATTGTCTTCCAAGATTTCGCTGTGCGGTTTTGCCATTTCTTTTTCCAACTTCGTCCAATCAGTCTTATTCTCTCGGTCAATGTCCTTTGGATCAAGTGGAACATACTCAATATCATGCGTAGCGTTCTCAAAAGCGATTACCTTGATAATAGCACAAAGCCCGAAAAACCCGAATATGCATGAAAAAACTGTCATGAAGAAACATGCCAGGACAAAAACATTCTGAAACTTCTGATAATCAAGATCAGCCACAGCAAGTAGATACCACAACACAGCAAGCTGTGACGCAATGATGAAAGCGGCTGCAAGTCTCAGATCAATAAGAAGCCACAAAGGTTTGAAAAACTTTACCCATACTTTACCCATACTTTACCCTTTCTCGTTTATGTCACGAATTTGCTCTCCCATGTCCTTTAGATTCTCGGCACGTTGAGCATCTTCTGACTTGGCAGCCTTGATCTTTTCAATACCTTGCGAAATACAGAGGTACGAAACCCTCCATGTATCACTTTGAGTTTTCTGCCACTTCTCGTAAAGAAACTCACTGATGCTCTTTAATTCCTCAAGCATTGATCTTTTTGGTGGTTGTTGTGATTGTTGTTGATTTTTGTTGCTACCCATCTATTCTCCCATGGTTAATACAGGTTTTTAATCCCGTTTATTATTTCCTGAGCAGCGTCAGGATCGCTTTTTTCTAAATCTCTAAACCAAGACGTTTTCTTGGTTTTTATCAAATGATTACTGCACAACGTCTTATGAACCTGTTTGACACTCATTCTCTCATTTCCAAAGTTCTTCATCATGGCAAGTCTCTTGCGGTGAAGATCAGAGTGTGAAAGTTTCAAGTTTGACTTTGCATACTGCAAACTATCATGGTCAAGTTTCATGCACTCATTAAAGAAATCAGTTAAGTCCTTGTCAGCAGCCAACTTGTCCCTGACAGTCCTTGCGCTGAAACCTGATACTTTGGCAATCTTGTATTTGTATGGCCCGGCAATCGAAATACAGCACATGAAATAATGTTTTAAAAACAAATCTCTCCTTTCTTTTCCATAAATCTTTGGATCAAGAAGTTTTTTATCAAACATTAGAACCAACCCCCTTGTGAATTATCAAAGTCCTGAACATAATCAGTTTTTCTATTTTCTTCGCGGAAGTCATCATTAAATGAATGACCGCGTTTCATTTCGTTAGGTTCTTTCTCAGTTGGTCTTTTCTCATCAGGTAAGGCATAGAAAGCAGCAGAGTTTGTATATCTGCCATCGTCAATCAAGTGGTCGTTTGTCTTGGGAACATTGCCCTTTGAATCTTTGACATAGTTGTTCATCTCAAACTTAAACTTTACGCAACGGTCAGACATGTAGAACTTATGTGCTGCAATCTGGTCATTGATTAATGTGATACCAGAATCTTTTTTGTTTTGAGTTTTGTCGGTTGGCATGAAGTTTATGTCTGGGTATATATCTCCGTAATTATTCAATACCTCTGTTTGAAACCACAGAGCAGCCTCATCGTAAGTATATGTCCATTCATCTAACCATGGATGAAGCTCGTTAAGTTTTAGAAGTATGCCGTCTTTGTTGTCTCCATTCTCTATGCATGACTCCATCATTTTTCTTGTTGCCATGTTTGCCGGTGTCTCCTCATAGATTTCATCCATGTGAAAAACCAACTTCTTATATTTATGAATGGCAGTAAACAGGACAGCGAAGCACTTGGCACTTCCGGGGTCAGCAGTACAAAAGAAATTCCAATCTTTTTGTGACCTCTCGATAAGTTTCATCATCTTGTCGAACGGCATAACATGAACAGTGTCATCAAACCTACCAAAGATATGTCTTTTCCCTGACTTAACTCTTTTGGCACAATACTCCCTGAACCATTCATCCTCTTTGTTTTGTTTAAACAACTTCCGCTTTTCTTTTCTCAACCATTTTGTACTTACATGCGGATTAGCCCAGGACGGAAAGTTGAACCATGCCTCATCAGGTTCATTCTTAGCGAAGTCAGCAAGCTCACAGAATTGATTATCCTCTGCCTCTGGAGGAGTACCGATAATCATAAGAGGAGCTTCATACGTTAACAGGTTTGGAGACATGGCCTTGTGAAACTCAGGGTGATGATCTTTGAACTCCTCGTAACCAACCCCATGCGGATTAACCCCTCTATAAGCATCATAGTTGTCAGCTCCGGCTAGTTTAATAAACGAACCATTGAAACCAAACAATATTCTGTAATCAGAGTTACGAGGTCTTATTGAATACTTTTCCTTGATGTTGTCAGGGTAGAAGTTTGGCAAACGTCCATTATGCCAAAGAAGTTCCCCGGCTTGATTTCCAAACGGAGCAATATAATAAAGTGCAGCGTTTGGAATTGACATGGCTATCCTCGAAAGGAAGTACATCATCAATTCCGTCTTACCGAATTTTCTTCCGCACTCAACAAACACAACTGCTCTGCCATCTCGAAATATTGCAATGCTGATGACAACCTGTGCAGGGTGCAGAGTAATCATAGCGTTAAGGTCTTGAATTAAACTAGCATGTGTAAGCAATCGCTGATCGAACTCGGTAACAATAGGCTTCTTTGCGAGAAATTCCTCCTCGATATCATAATCAAAACTAATCTTGTCAAAAAACGACTCAGTGTTACTCATCTCTGTAAGTTATAACCTCGTAGTTGTCGGTTAATGATTGTAGTAGTTTATCAATCTCATTACATGATTCATAAACCTCAACCAGGTCTCCGTTGTTCATGAGAAGTCGTGATCTTTTTTTGTATTGCATGACGGTTGAAATGCTATTGGGATTAACAATAACTCTTGAACCATCCTTGGCATTTTTGAGTTTAAGAAATTCCATTATCTTATTACCTTTTAATTATTACCCACAATGTAAAGAGTGAACCGACAACAAAGCCGCCGAGTACACAGAGAGCTGCTATTCCTTCCGCAATCATTTCCTAACCTTCTTGGCTATTGGTGGCACATGGTTAAGGCATCGTATAGCTTCGATATCCTTGTGTTTAAACTCAAGTGCAGCATAATCAACAGAGCTTTTTGATATGATGTAAACGCAAGAAATAAAACCAATTACGATAACAATAGTATGTAGTAAGTTTTCTGGTTTCATGACTACCCCCAAAAATAGCAAGCTGCGAGAATCGCAACCATTGTTAAAAAAGACCATGCTGAAACAATTGTGACAACATTTAGAAAGCCGGTCTTTCGAGCATAGTAACCACATGCATTTGCGCTATGGAAATAGTATCCAGATTTATGGCAAAACATTTTATTATCACTACTTTTTGTCGGAGCAGTATAATAAACACAATTCTCGCATGATTTCATATTTCCCCCAGGTTAATTAATTAAGCTCAACATTAGCATTGTTGCGATAGCCGATGCGATAAGAACAACCACAAACACAGCACTAAAAAACCCTATGCATAGACGGTATGAGGAGTAATGACCACATGGAGTAGTGCCCAAGAAGTCTCTACCTAACTTGTGACAGTATATGCTTCTGACTCCGGGAACTGGAGAGACAAAGCTATGCTTGCAATTCTTACAACTTTTCATAAGTTACCTCCATTTTTAAAGTCGTCAAACCCTTCCATAAACTCATCATCCACTGTGGGTTCGCTAAGATTCTTAAACTCTGTCTCTACAGCTTCTCTCATAACTGGATCATTGCTTATGATATCCCTTGCTTGTTTCAAGCTCATGCCGGCAACAACCAGAGAGTTTTTGTTAACTGTACTTCCGGGCGTTCTATTCTTTTCGATATCCTCAAGACATGTCAGCCCTTGTGATAGATGCTTAAGGTCTTTGGCATTAACTCTGCGCCTATCTTTAATCATCCACGAAAGATCATCATCAACGTCAAACAGCTTGTCCTCCAGCATTTCCTTTTCTTTGTTGAGCATAACCGTAGTGGCTTTAATCAACGGATCATCACTGGCTAGGGCTTTATCAATCTCTCGCAACCTTTTCTTTGTGGTTTTAAGTTCTTGACGCAAGTTAGAAATCTGAACCTCATTCTTTTTTGAATTGTCGAGGTCAGAGACAAACAGCTTGATGGCAATGGACAAACTTTCTATGGCCCAATTCTTTGTCTTGGTAACTTGGAAGTTATAAACCTTCTCCATCTCATCCCGTGCTTTGTCCGGTGAGAGTAGCCCTAAGCGTTTTAATTCGCTAACTGCTAGTCCAACCTCGTCAAGTCGCAAATGGAGCTGTTTGGCTATCTTTTTGGATGAGTAGCCCATGATTGTGTAACGTCTAATCTCCTCAATAACGTCTTTGTTGCCGAGGCTTATAACGTCTTTAGGATTTGCCATCTAATTCCTTCTCGATTATTGCCGTACCAAGAGCTTTGGTAGACTTACCGTGACTCATTGCAAAGTGCATTTTATAATACGTTTCAAACTTTTTGAGTTGTCCGACCTGTGTCTTGAGTACGGCAATCTCGTCTTTTTGCTTGTTGATAGTGCTGTTCAGTTCTTTGCGTATTCCGGTAACTATATTTGACGACTCGACTGATTTACGAACTTCGTCGACAACGGCTTGAATAGTTCTCTCAGTGTTGCAGTGACGTGGGATTTCGATGTTGTTGCAGACGCAGAAAAGATTTTCATTTTCAGCAAACTGACTGTGGATGCTCAATGTGAACCCGGGCAACATTCTTGATAACCCGTTGTTTATTAACTGGTTTAGTTGTTCTGATATTGTTTGTGGCATTATTCTCCTCCTTGAAAAACAAGGGAGGCAAAACATTCTGTCAAACCTCCCTTAACCAAGAACTCAACAAGTCTTATGTTGACGGTGCATCTTTGGATTGCTTGAGTTTAATTTCTTTGAATGATTTAACCATGTCCAGTAAATGCTCAGTGGCATCGGTTTTGGATAAATCGACCTGGGCTATTATCTCCAACATCTTTGTAAGATCATCAGAGTTACCCCAATTCTGTAAATTGTTGATGCCAAGCCCGACAATCTGCCAATGTCCGTTTTTGATACCTCTCTCAACCATTTGAGTGTAACGCTTAACGGCGTAAGCTCCGACAAGTATTTCAAGCCCGAGTAAGTCATCAAACCTCATGCCCTTAACTTGACTATCAAGAAGTTTCTTAACCTGTCTCTTTTTCTCGTCCATTATGCTATTCATGAGCAATTCTGGATCAAAATGCATACTGGTAGTCTTTTCGTAACGCTCAACCGACTCAAGTAGTGCTGATAATGCATTTGTGTAAACGCCCTTGTGATGGTCATCAGACTTCATCGGAAACGCGCCTTTTTTGTATTCCACAAGACACTCTTTTCTCAATTCCATCAACATTTCATCTTGTTCAGTCAGCTTGTTTTTGGAACCCATATCCAAAACATTTGATTCGCAACCTGATCCATTTTTGGTTTTTTCCATGTTTTCTAATCTCCTTTTTATGTAAGTACCCGAATAACTATTAAATGATACTGTCGAGCTTCGGCACATGCCAGAAAAAAATAGCGTTTTAAGTATCGGAGAATAAAGGGAAATTGAAAGAAAGTTAAAAAGCGGTACTTTTTGTAGTGGACACGATAGGGTTACTTTTGTAGGGTTAAATTCGTCAGAGTTGAGATTCGAATTTTCAACAAAAACCATAACGCAGGAGGCAACATGTTTAAAACCTTTCTTTCTACACAATCTGCAATATTTACCCTGATTCTACTGTATTTCATGACTTGTGTAGTGAGAGGGGTTTAATATGACTAAAGAAACAATAGATTTCGACGACTTACTCAAGGAAACTGAAATCCTGAAAAGAAAGGAGAATGAAGCCCGACGAGCAAGGTTCCTTTCGAGTCAGTTATCCGAAAGAAAAAAGAATATAAAAAGGCGCAAGGGGTCAGAGTTGAGACACTGGTTGTTTCGTAAAGTGGTAAAGATATTGTGGCACAATTCGTCAATAATGAGAGCGTCAAACGGTTACAGGATAGATTTATAGAAAGGTTGCGAGATACGCAAGCAATTAACAACAACTCGTGGAGGGTTAAAAATGCTAAAACAAATTATTGAAAGTGAAATCAGAAAACTATTAACAAGTGAGACAACTGAGACAGTGGTTGCGCAGTCAGTCTCTAAGAAGCAAATTTTAATTTTACAGCGTGGTTGGATTGTTGTTGGCGACGTAAGAAAAGAGGGAAATTACTTCATTTCAGAAAACACAAGCGTTATTCGCTCATGGGGAACCAAAAAAGGCATCGGTGAGATTGCTCTTAATGGCCCAACGTCTACAACAAAGTTAGACCCGTGCGGTGTTCTAAAAGCTCATGAATTAGCCACGGTTGGAATTATTGACTGTGAGGAATCAAAATGGAAGTAAGATGCCTTGGGGACGCTCACCACGTAAAAGAAAACGGCTACGGCAACGGCAACGG
>JAGLKS010000140.1 GCA_023140905.1 Alphaproteobacteria bacterium
GTGTGAATTTTACACATAATTTTTTCTCCAGCATGATGCTTAAATCTGGACTAATAGGCATGATGTTATGTTGTGCATATTTGTCGGGGCTTATAGGACGTTTAATGCGTGTCATATCAAAAAACCCGGTTCTTGGATTGGCGATTGCCGCGCCGGTTTTTATCGATTTAACGTTTTATGCGAGCTTTAAATCGCTGGATTTTGGTTTGATGCTTTTGATGATCCCCTCCTCTTTGGTATACTTTAGGCAATTCGAATCACTCAAAGAAAATGAAGGTATCAGAGTGTTTGATTAACTTGTAAAACTATTATAAACCACAATAACAAAGCAAAAAATGCACAGACCAACTATATTATTTATAAACAGAGTTTATCCGCCAATGCGCGGAGCAACAGGGCGTTTATTATATGACTTAACCAAAGCTTTTGCGCGTCAGGGCTGGCATGTGACAGTTGTAACATGTGGCGAAGAAGCCGGGGATATTTACGAAAGCGGTATACGGGTTATTCGCGTGAAAGGTCCGTCTAAACCTGCGGGCATGTCTGGTTACATCAAAGTATGGTTAAAGCTGTTCTTTACAGTGCTGCGTCAGGAAAAACGGCATCTGGTGGTGAGTATGAGTGATCCGCCGCTTCTTCTAATTGCGGGCTTTCTTATTGCTAAATTGAAGGGGGCGTACCATATAAACTGGAGTCAGGATTTATATCCCGAGGTGTTGCCTGCGCTGGGGATGGAAACTTCTGATGGCTGGATGAAAATCTTTATGTGGCTTAGGCGCTTTGTAATGCGCGGGAGTGACAGGATTATTGTTAATGGACGCTGTATGGCCCGGTATTTGACGCATAAAGGCGGTGTAGATGCTGGTAAAGTGACGTTTATACCAAACTGGCCGGATTTGGAACTCATTGACCCTGAAGCGGCAGAGGCAGAAAAGGAAAGAAAAGAGGATTGCAAGATTCTTGATGATGTACGTCCGCCGCGCCCATTTGATAAGCAACTCAAAACTAAGCCGCGTTTTCGTATTCTTTATGCTGGAACAATCGGATTGGCTCATCCTGTTTCGTCAATTATCGAAGCGGCTGAGGCTTTGGAGAAAGAAAATAGCGATGTTGAGTTTGTTTTTATTGGTGATGGACCACGGTTTACTGAATTAGCGCGTTTGCGTATGGAAAAGGGGCTGAATAATATTCGCTTTATTCCTTTTCAGCCTATTACAAAACTTCGGGAAGTCATGGAAAGCGGAGACGTACATCTTATATCTATGAGAGAGAAAGCTGCTGGGTTCATCGTACCTAGCAAGTTTTATTCCGCGTTGGCAGTAGCGCGTCCTTGTATTTTTATCGGCCCTGAACATTGTGAATGTGCCAAAGTTATTCGCGATTTTCGGACTGGCGTGGTCGTCCCTCAGGATGATAGCAAAATGCTTGTTAAAGCAATTAAAACCTTTCGTGAGAGCGGGGAGGCGTGGTTCGGCGCACATAATGGCGCACTAAAAGCACGTGAAGTCTATACGCCTCATAATTCTATGGATGCATGGATTGAGCGGGCGTGGGATCTTGTTCGCAAGGATCTGGAGAAGAAATAAAAGTCACTGGAATATCAATATGTGTTGATAGGTAGGGGATAGACAAGATTTTTGCCACGGCAAAGATTAACCTTTTGCAT
>JAGLKS010000141.1 GCA_023140905.1 Alphaproteobacteria bacterium
GTTATTAATGCAGATTTAGGTTCACTTTTCTTAATTGGAGGCGTGGCATATGTGTAAACCAAAGTTTCTGTAACAGGGAAGCTTTTTTCCAAGCTAATAGTGTGCATTTTTTCTATGTATGAGTCATACATTTTATCATATGTTTCGACTTCAAGTTTTAAAGTTTCAAATTCCCGCAAACTAACGTTGGTATTATAAGCTTCATTTATATCTTTTTCTTCATTACCGATAAATTTTTGTGTTTCGGCATTATACTGACTTCTATATTCGCTAAGACGACTACGGGCCTCTTTTGATTTTTCTTTAATTTCTTCAGCCTTTTGCTGCAACCAACTTATTGTTCTATTAGACGTTTCATACAATAAGTTCAACTGATCAGCTATATAGGCATCAGCAAAAGCATTTGCAACATCAGCCGCTTCTTTTGGATCTGTAGATTTATACGCAATCGATAAAGCATATGTTTGCTCAACACGTGAAACAGAAAGATTGTTCTGAATTTTATTATATAAAATAGCATCACGCTTCGGGAGATTTTGTGCAATATTAGAAAAGTATCCTTTTTGTTCTAGTGCGTTAACAACAGAATCTGTTATGCGCTTTGATTTCAGAATTTCCACTTCACTGTCAATTGCTGCAGAATTATACGTGGTCAGATTGATGGATGATACATTTGATATTGTGTTTGTTACAGTTTTATCAAGTAATATAATCGTTTTAGCAACATATTTTTCTGGAGTAACAAACAAATAAACTGAAGCAAGAGACAAAAAAAACGTTGTTGTCACTATGATAACAAACTTCTGGCGTTTAAGAATATAATATAAACGTTTTAGATCGATAATATCATCATATTGAGTCATTTCGTTTGTTCCTTTTACAGTCTAAAACTACTAGCGGGATATTTTCAGCCACTTAATTAAAGGTATTATCAGTGTTTTCAACTGTTGTTGATGTATTGCTAACAATATCCAGAAATTTAAGGTATTCAACACTTTCCGCATTAGCAATATAAATAGTATCCTGATTACTTACAGGAAATTTTTGTGCAAAAAAGAAGCCTTTATGCTCCCTTAAATTTAATTTGTAAATGACTGGAACATATGATGCAACAAATTGTGCATATTTATCTTCTTCTCCTAACGATAAATCTTCTTTGATAGCCTGAATATACGCATATGGTTCTTCTTTATAGATATAAATTTCTGCAGGATCAGCACGATTATCTTGAAGCCCTTGTGCGCGTCCCAATGCTTCTGAAAGAGATAGAGATCTTTTATTAAAATTCAATGTGCCTTGATTAGAAGCGGCCCCATATACGTTAAACACCTCGGCTTCTCTGTAAAGATAAACAGTATCATTCGGATGCATAAAGATGTTCTTAGACGGTTCCAGTAACAAATTATCCATTATAACTGAATATTCTTTTTCATCACGCTGCAAAGAAACCCATGTTTCATATCCTGGTGCGGTAGGCCCTCCGGCTGCTGCAATAACATCAAGAATGCGTTCATTATTAAAACCTAAAGAAAAGCGACTAGCATTTCTGACTGCACCTAACACACTTACTTCTGTTCCACCACGAGAACTAAAGGACACAACAACTTGCGGAGCTAATGCAAGTTCTGATAGAGCTGATGTGATAGCTTCGCCGATTTGTGCTGTTGTTTTGCCTGTAGCTTTTATTGATCCTGCATATGGAACTGTAATATATCCGTAACTGTCAACGATCTGAGGTGGCAATGTAATAAAATTTCCTGGACGTACACCAGCTTCTTTAGGAACAAATAATCCCCCTGAATTTTGTTCATAAATTGTAATCGATATAGAATCCCCGACATCTACTTTTGTTACATGAGATTTTGTTTTCTCCGGCCAGTTTGCAGGTTTTTTTCCATAAGCTTTTCTATTTTTTGCAATCGTGTCAATCGTATGTTCATTAATATCAATAACGACATACTTCATCTGCTTTGCCATAATAGTGCTGTTGTCATTTATCTCAAGATCTTTTGATATTCGGTGCCCGGTAATCTCTATAGCCGCGTCTTTTCGCAAATCATGGCTATATGGTCCTGCTACAGGCAAAGCACCGCAACTTGAGATAAGAAGCGATAAAAAACATAACGTAGATACACGTTTTAAAGACATATGAAATTCTCGGTTTAAAAGCTATAATGACAATCGATCATTAATTTATGTCAAAAATTATTACAAGGAATCTACACAGAAAGAGCAGCAAATTATATGGCAAAACCACAACAGGAAGTCTATATGAATTATTCACATTATCAAGGAAAATTCATAATTTTGTTTGAGGAAACAATAATAGCCTAGAGCACAACACAATCTTTTACAGCTGTTTCAACGGCGTTTTCCAATCTTTTTCGAAAAATATATGGTGCAAAGCTTTCAGCATGTTTGCGGCATTGTGCAGTATTAATCTTATTGCTTATTTTGTTAAAGGTCGTAACCGCTTTCACAAGACTTTCCGGTGTTTGCTCTCTAAAAAATATCCCTGTAGCTTTGTCTGGAGATTCCTCATAACCTATTACAGTTTCCAAAGCTCCCCCTGCCCCATAAGCAATGATGGGCGTACCGCAAGCCTGTGCTTCAACGGGGATAATGCCAAAATCCTCTTCCGCAGCAAAAACAAAAGCTTTTGCTCGTTGCATATGACTTTTTAGAACATCATTGGGCTGATATCCCATAAGCTCAATATTAGGAGCTTTTTTGGCAATATCTCTAATTTTTGCCATTTCGGGTCCATCACCTATAATCTTAAGTTTTAATTCCGGCATTTTTACAAAAGCTTGTGCAATTAAATCCAGGCGTTTATACGGAACCAAACGTGATGCGCTCAAATAGAAATCTTCTTTGTTTTCGTTATATTCAAATAAATCAACATTGACTGGTGGATGAATAACATCTGCTTCACGGCGGTAAACTTTCCAGATACGCTTGCGAATAAAATCTGAATTAGCGATATAATAATCAACGCCATTTGCTGTTCTATAATCCCAAATCCTAAATTTGTGCAGCAAAGTTTTCGCAATAAGCCCTTTTATTCCTTTATTCATGTTTGTTTCACGTAAATATTGATGCATCATATCCCAAGCGTAGCGTGTTGGGCTGTGCACATAGGACACATGGGTTTGCTGCGCGCCTGTGATGACGCCTTTTGCAACAGTATGGCTTGAAGAAACGATCAGGTCATAAGAAGAAAGGTCAAAATCCTCAATAGCTTGCGGGCATAGTGGCAACAAATTGCGGTAATATTTTTTTACCCATGGCCATTTATTTAAATAGCTGGTTGTAATTTTGCTTGGTGCAAAAGTTTCTCGTTGTTTATCATCCAGAAAATCAAAAATAGTATAAACATCAGCACCTGGGAAAACCTTTAATATCTGTTCCAATACGCGTTCTGCTCCACCCATAAGGGGGAGCCAGTCATGCACAACAGCAACTTTCATATCCGAGATATTTTTTGTTTTTTCCACGTTTTACATTCCTTGCTTTTTAAATTTCCCTAGTAAGACTATAAATATCTATGCTCTACCATATAGATCTTCAAAACGAACAATATCATCTTCACCTAAATAGCTTCCTGTTTGGACCTCAATGATTTCCAGCATAATCTTCCCAGGGTTTTCAAGAGCATGAACAGTGCCTAAAGGCAAATAAACAGACTCATTTTCTGCAAGCGTCAAAGTTTCTTCCCCACGTATAACGCGTGCAGTTCCTTTGACAACAACCCAATGCTCAGATCTATGAAAATGTTTTTGCAAGGAGAGTTTTGCTCCGGGTTTAACGGAAATGCGTTTGACCTGATCTCGTTCTCCAAAACAAATTGAGTCATAATGCCCCCACGGACGATAAACTGTACGATGATGTTCTGCTTCTTTCCGATTTTCTTTTTTAAGTGCAGCAACAATATCTTTGACGTTTTGCACGTGATCTTTATGGGCAACAAGCAAGGCATCCTGTGTATCAATAATAACGGTGTTGTCTAATCCCAAAGTACAAACAAGCTTGTCGGTTCCATGGATAAAGCTATTTGTAGTGCTATGAGCAATAACATCTCCTTTTATGGCATTATGATTAGCATCTTTATTGTTAACTTGCCATAATGCATCCCATGATCCGATATCATTCCATCCTGCGGCCAAAGACACTACAGCACCATGTTTTGTGTGCTCCATAACAGCATAATCAATAGAAATATCTGCACATTGCACAAAATCATCTTTGTTAAGGCGCACAAAATCCATATCCTTCTGAGAGTTATCTAAAGAGTCTTGCGCGTGTTCTATAATGTTTGGATGATATTTTTCTAACTCTTCAAGAAAACGTTTTGCTTTAAAGCAGAACATACCGCTATTCCAAAGATATTTTCCACTTTCTACAAAGGATTCTGCTGTTTGAAGATCCGGCTTTTCCTTAAATGCAACAAGCTCAAACGCACTGCCCTGATTGCCCTTTATGGCGTTACCAGCTTCAATATAGCCGTATCCTGTATGGGCATGTGTCGGCTTAATACCAAAAGTAACCATATGTCCTTTACCAGCAAAATCAGCGGCTAGTTTCACAGCGTTTTCAAAAGCTTTTACGTCTTCAATAACGTGGTCTGCAGGCAAAACAAGCAATATGGCATCATCATTGTTTTTAAGAGCATAAAGTGCAGCAACAGCAATTGCAGGCGCTGTATTCCTTCCGACAGGCTCAAGTATGATATTCTTAATCTCAAACCCTATTTTCTGCATATTTTCAGCAACAATAAAACGATGCTCCTGATTGGAAATAATAATAGGGGGAGCTATATCCAGTCCGCCAAGACGCAAAGCTGTTTCCTGAAACAATGTATTATTCGAATGTAAAGGCAAAAATTGTTTGGGGTAAAGAGGGCGGGACAAAGGCCAGAGCCGAGTCCCGGAGC
The DNA here is from genome assembly GCA_023140905.1 of Alphaproteobacteria bacterium. Taxonomy (GTDB): domain Bacteria; phylum Pseudomonadota; class Alphaproteobacteria; order Micavibrionales; family Micavibrionaceae; genus UBA1672. Next base: position 4,934 of record JAGLKS010000141.1, read on the forward strand.
CGCCTGAAAGAATAACTGGAGTTACATTTTTCATATCGAAAATTTGTCCTTAATTATATTGGAAAATAATCTGATTACGAATAAGAACCTAAACGCTGTTTATCTAAAAAACAACGTTTTTGTAGTTCTTTATCTCCCCATATTTTCTTGTGCTTTGGGCTAAACACATCTAAATGTTTAGTCACGAGATAAAAGATATGCGATTCTATTAATAACGATCGGCCTGTATTTTCCCTTATTTTAGACACACTTATCCTGCTGATGGCATCTGTTTTAACTATATTGGCAGTGAAATATGAACAGCCAAGCCCCCATGGGGGCTTTTTTGTAACCATATTTCTCCGCCATGTGAATGAACAATATCCATTGCAATAGGTAATCCTAGCCCTACACCACCGGTTTCCTGATTACGCGAACCATCTACCCGATAGAATGGGCGAAAAACATCCTCCAATTCGCTTTCATCAATACCATGTCCGTTATCTTCTATAATAATTTCAACTTCTTTTAGTGTGCGTTTTTCTAATGTAATCCATATATGATCAGCATATTTAGCAGCATTACTGATAACATTGGTTAAGCACCGTTTAAATGCGACAGGCCGCAGCATTGGACTATAACTTAAATTATTAAGATTCAAACTAACATCACAACCCTGACGCTTTGCATCTATTGTGACTTCGTTGAGCAATCTATCCAAAGAAGTGTGCGAAGACTTTTCCCGTCCTTCTCCGCGCACAAAATTTAAATAGCCATCAATCATTTTTTCCATGTCATTAATATCTTTTTTCATCTCATAGATATCGGGGCTATTCCCCATCATAGCAACTTGCAGCTTTAAACGTGTAAGAGGTGTCCTCAAATCATGGGACACACCGGCAAGCATTTCTGTACGCTGTGATATTTGGCGTTGAATGCGTTCTTTCATTTTAACAAAAGCCTGTCCGGCTTGGCGTACTTCTTTAGCCCCTTCGGTTTTGAAGTTATGAACATCCCGCCCTTTCCCAAAATGTTCTGCAGCAATGGCCAATCGTCTTATAGGGCGAATTTGGTTGCGCATAAATAATATAGCAATAATTAACAACACAGTTGATGCAACAAACATCCAGAGCAAAAAAATATATGTCGTAGAAGAAAATAAACGCCGTTGGGGAATATCAACATCAAGAATCCCGCCTGTTGTTTGCACACAAACACTGACCCATTTTTCTTTAAAATCCACGTTTATTGTATAAGGAAGATCAAGTTTACGGCTTAATTCTCTATCCAGAGTTTTCTTTATCATTGCCGCCCAGATAATTTCTGATACTTTTTCTTGCGTTGTGTTCTCTGGTAATTTTTTGTTTGGCCCATAAGTAACCAACAACTCCAGATCACGTGCCATGATATTGATAAGCTCTTTATTCGATAGCTGAGTATCATTATCACCATTATATCTCTCGCCATGCTCGATGCTTTCAACTAATAGTGATATTTCTCCTGCCACAGCAAATGCAAGGCGTGATGTTACTTTGCTCCAATGGCGATCGAAAAAGATGGTCGTGACAATCACCTGAATAAGCACAATAGGCACAATTAAAATCAATAAAGAACGAAAAAACAAAGTTTGCGGAAGGAACTGTTTTATAATTCCTTTACGTTTTTTCTTTTTATGTTCTTCATTTTGTTTCGTATTCATTGCTTTATTCATTTTGTTGCATATATCTTCTTATAATATAATAGGCCCTATGCTTGTTCAGCACGCAGCAAATACCCCTTTCCTCGTACAGTCTGCAAGTATTTCGGCATTTTTGTATTCTGTTCAATCTTTCGTCTAAGACGTGTAACTTGCACATCAATCGTACGCTCTCCAGCGTCCAACCCACACCGTTCAGCGAGATCTTCCCGGCTTACATATCGACCTGCACTTTCTGCCAAAGCGCGCAGCAAATTAGCCTCAACTGATGTAAGTCTAATTTCATTGTCCTCTTGCATTGTATTATTTATCAGCTCATCATAGCGCGGATCAAAATACCATTTTCCGATTTGGTAACCACAGTGCTTCTCTTCCGCTTTGCTGCGTGTTCGGCGTAGAATAGACTCAAGACGCAGAACCATCTCCTTTGGCTCAAATGGTTTTGGTAGATAATCGTCTGCGCCTGATTCGAAACCTGATATTCTATCTTCTACCTCTCCTAATGCCGTAAGAAGTAAAACAGGAGTATCATTCCCTTGTTTTCTGATATCTTGCGTAAATTCCAGCCCGTTTTGTCCGGGCATCATCACATCTACAATAAGGGCGTCAAATAAGAAACATTGCATTAGGCTACGCGCTTCATCTGCGCTACATACACTCAGCACCATATAATTATGATCGCGCAAAAATCTGGAGACCAGCTCACATATACGCTTGTCATCATCGATAACAAGAATATGTGCTTTATTCTCCTGTTTCTTTGTCTCTTCCATTTATATGCTTACTTATCTTTTTTTACCGGGCAAATATACATATTTTAAAATTATTAATATCGAAGATACATTTATTCTCGACAAAATAGAACAAGAGAAATAGTAATAAAATAGGAACAACAAAGATAAAAGATAAGGAACACGACAATGACAGGTGACGCTCCCTTCGATCAAAGAGACGGTTATATATGGTTAGATGGTGAAATTGTTGAATGGAAAGATGCTAGAATTCACGTGCTAAGTCACGGATTACACTACGGTAGTGGTGTGTTTGAAGGTGAGCGCATGTATGATGGTAAAATCTTTAAATGCCGTGAACACTCTGAACGTCTACATAAATCTGCCAAAATTCTGGACATGGAAATTCCCATCAGTGTTGAAGAACTTGATAAGATTAAATATGAAATTTGTGAGAAAAACGGCCTAACTAGTGCTTATATCCGCCCGATTGCATGGCGCGGTGGAGAACAAATGGGTCTTTCTGCTCAATTAACAAAAACCCATCTAGCGATTGCTGCATGGTCTTGGGGCTCATATTTTGATGCTAGCAAGCGGGATAACGGAATTGCTTTGAAAACAGCACCATGGCGCCGCCCTGCTCCAACTTGTGCTCCAACCCAAAGTAAAGCTGCGGGTCTTTATATGATTGCCACACTTTCAAAACATAGTGTTGAGAAAGAAGGATATGATGATGCCTTATTCCTCGATCACCGCGGATTTGTGTCCGAATCAACAGGAGCGAATCTATTCGCAGTAAAAGACGGAAAGCTGATAACGCCTACGCCTGATTGTTTCTTGAATGGTATTACACGCCAAACAGTCATCCAATTGGCTAAAGAAAATGATATTCCAGTAGAAGAACGTCATATCACACCTGATGAACTTGAATTCTTTGAAGAAATCTTCCTTACTGGAACAGCCGCTGAAGTCACAGCTGTAGGGAAAATTGACGACTATAACTACACAGTTGGGCCAATCACACACACATTGCGTGATGCTTATGAAACTCTGGTCAGAAGCTAAATACATACTGCCCAAATGCATTCTATAATATGTTTTGCAATACGGTGAATAAATTCCTTGACGCTATGGGGATTTTATCGTACAACTGTTCTTAAGCTAGCTCGTATGAA
>JAGLKS010000142.1 GCA_023140905.1 Alphaproteobacteria bacterium
AACGATGCCTGACCAATCAACCCGTATTTATGCGGTCGGCACGACGGGAACGGGCATCGCTGAAGATATCTCAAAATCTTTGGCCAAAGTATCTGTTGCAATCAAAATTGACGGGGAGCTTTGCGACTTGTCGTTACCGATAGAAAAAGATTGTGCAATTGAAATTGTAAAACGCAACAGTGAAGAGGCATTAGAGCTTATCCGTCATACGTGTGCGCATGTGATGGCCGAGGCTGTGCAAAAGCTGTTTCCGGGTACGCAAGTGACAATAGGTCCCGCTGTTGAAGATGGGTTTTACTATGATTTCAAACGGGATGAGCCGTTCTCTACGGAGGACCTTCCGGTGATTGAAGCTGAAATGCGCAAAATCATAGAGCGGGGCGAATCGTTTACTCGTGAAGTTTGGAAGCGTGATAAAGCTATTGCTTATTTCAAAGATAAAGGTGAAATGTATAAAGCTGAGCTAATCGAAGATTTGCCTGAAGATGAGCAGATTAGCGTTTATCGTCAGGGCCAAGGGGATGATGGTTGGTTGGATCTATGTCTGGGGCCGCATTTGCCTACGACCAAGCATATTGGAAAAGGCTTTAAGCTTTTGAAAGTTGCCGGTGCGTATTGGCGTGGAGATTCCAACAATGCCATGCTAACCAGAATTTACGGTACAGCTTGGCGTAATGAAAAAGAATTGGAAGCGTATCTAACGCAGTTGGAAGAAGCGGAGAAGCGGGATCACCGTAAGCTTGGTTTGGAAATGGATTTATTCCATTTTCAGGAAGAAGCACCGGGGCAGGTTTTTTGGCATGATAAAGGCTGGACGATGTATACAGAGCTTATGTCTTATATGCGTCGTAAAATCAGGGCTAATGGTTATCAGGAAATTAACACGCCGCAGCTTTTGGATGCGAGTTTCTGGAAAGCATCCGGTCACTGGGATAAATATCGCGAGAACATGTTTTTGTTGGGCGATATGGAATCAGAAAACCCAATAGCTCTTAAGCCTATGAGTTGTCCGGGTGGTGCGCAGGTCTATAAAGCTCATTTGCGTAGCTACCGCGAGTTACCTATGCGTGTGGCAGAATTTGGTCTTGTCTTTCGTAAAGAAGCTTCCGGTGCACGTCATGGTCTTATGCGCGTACAAGCTTTTACGCAGGATGATGCTCATATTTTCTGTACGTATGATCAGCTTGAAAATGAAGTGGTGGAAATGTGTGACCTGATTAGAGATGTCTATTCTGATCTTGGTATGGCAGAAAGTATTACGGTGCATTTTTCCACTCGTCCCGAGCAACGCATTGGTAGTGAGGAAGATTGGGATCGTGCTGAAGCTGCTTTGCGTAACGTTCTGGATCGCATAAACATGAAATGGATTATTAATGAAGGCGATGGAGCTTTTTATGCGCCAAAGCTTGATTTTATTCTAGTAGATGCAATTGGTCGTGAATGGCAATGCGGTACGGTGCAAGTTGATATGAACATGCCCAAACGCCTTAATCTGGAATATGTTGGTGAAGATGGGGCGCGTCATACGCCGCATATGGTTCACCGCGCTATTTTTGGTTCTGTGGAACGTTTTCTTGGTGTGATGATGGAACATTATGCTGGGAGGTTCCCATTGTGGATAGCTCCTGTGCAATGCGTCGTTGCGACTATTACGGGCAAAGCCGATGACTACGCAAAAGAAGTCTATGAAGCCTTGAAAGCTGCGGGATTGCGTGCTGAACTGGATGTTAGTAATGAGAAAATTAACTACAAAGTACGTAAGCACTCAGTGCAAAAAGTGCCTGTGATGTTTGTAGTCGGTGCTCGTGAGGCAGAAGATAAAACCGTAGCGATTAGACGTTTTGGTTCTAATGGTCAAGATATACAAAACATGGAAGAGGCGGTTATTGCGCTAAAAGAACAATCTCAACCACCATTTTAAAATGAAGAGTATATTAATTTCCAGCTATAGCATGTACTAAAATTCTTGCTATGGATTCAAAACATCCGTATTAATACATTTCTAAGGAATTTTTGTTACTGTTTTGTGATAAATACGACATCGTATTTATATTACATATATAATTATAACAACTTAAGGAGAGACAGCTATTTCTAAACCATACAGACCTATGCCCATGAAAAATAAGGGACCAAATACTAACGAAAATATCACAGCTAAGGAAGTTCGACTTGTTGATTCCGAAGGCGAAATGGTTGGTGTTGTTGACATTGAAAAAGCATTAAGTATGGCAGAAGAAGCTGAGCTAGACTTAGTTGAAGTTTCTCCTAATGCTGCCCCTCCGGTTTGTAAGATTCTTGATTACGGCAAGTATAAATATGAGCAGCAGAAAAAAGCTAATGAAGCGCGAAAGAAGCAAAAGACTGTTGACGTGAAAGAAGTCAAAATGAGTTCGCGCATCGGAAAAAATGATTATGATGTGAAATTGCGTAACGCCCGCCGGTTTCTTGAAGAGGGCGATAAAGTTAAAGTCACTATGCGCTTCCGTGGTCGTGAGATGGCGCATCAGGATATAGGTAGAGACTTGTTTGTTCAAATGTTAGAGGATTTGTCCGAAATTTCTAGTGTTGAATTGCATCCGAAACTCGAAGGGCGCCAGATGATTATGATATTGGGACAAAAACCTTAAATGAAACTACTATAAGTTATCCAAGAAAACAAAAATGATATAGGTTAGGCATTATGATTATTGATGTTATCGTTGGAATTGTCCTGTTAATTTCTATTGTTATTTCTATATTACGCGGTTTCGTACGTGAGACGTTAACAATATTAGGGATTGCAGGAGGCACGGTAGCAGCTTATATCGGTGGGCCATTGTTATCACCTTTGATTAAAAGCTGGATGGGGATTGTCGAAGACCCTGAAAATTCCGAGAGATTTCTTGGTTTGGTTTCATATTCTATGCTTGCAGAGGCAATTGCTTATGTTGTGGTTTTCGTTATTTTTGTGATTATTTTTTCGCTTATGAGTCATTTTCTGGCAGAATCAGTTAAAAATATAGGGATGGGTGCAATTGACCGTACTTTAGGTATGGTCTTTGGTTTAGTGCGTGGTGTGTTGTTCCTGGGACTTCTTTACATGCCTGTATATTATTTGGTCGGAGATGATCAAGCGGAAGATTGGGCGTGGCTAAAGGCAAGTAAGAGCCGTGTTTACCTAGAGGCTACATCAGGATGGATTGCTGGGTTTATTCCTTCTGAGCGAGTGGAAGATTTTACAGAGGCTACACAAAGTATCGAAACCATGAATGATGCACGCAAAAAGTTACAAGAGATGGATATTTTGCAATTAGAAGACGGTTTGATTGAGTTACAAGACAATGTATTGGAGGGGAGCCCTGCGGAAAATACATCGGATGATAATCAAAATTCTGATGCGGAAGGGTATACAAACGAATTTCGCAACAAAATGAATCAGTTAATTGAAGATACAACCGAAGAATAAAATTACTATGCTTTTTCGCTCTTTTTAAGTGTTTCATCAGGTGCGCTATTTATTATTTCGATTGTGCGTGTTGGGAACGGAATAGAGATTCCTTCTTTGTCAAAGGCCTCTTTTACGATTTTGATCGTATCGATTTTTAATAACCAGGAATCTGATGTTGCTGACCACATACGCAATGTGATGTCCACAGAAAAAGCCCCCAAATTTGTAACCATTATTTGTGGCGTTTTACCTTCATCAGTCATAACGCGATCATCTTTTTTTATTGCA
>JAGLKS010000143.1 GCA_023140905.1 Alphaproteobacteria bacterium
GTGGATGATGCTGAGGGGATAGTTACAGCATTGCAAGAAGCCTTTACGGCGATTAAATCCCCGAAGAAAGAAGATATTTGCTATGCAACTACAAATAGACAAGCTGCGATGAAGGCTATTGCGCCATTGAGTGATATGGTTATGGTGTTGGGTGCTCCTAATTCTTCAAATTCGAATCGCTTGGTTGAGGTCGCGGCGCTTAATGGATGCAAGCGGGCCATGTTGGTAGAAAGAGCCTGCGATATTGATTGGACTACATTTGACGATGTACGAACTCTTGGTGTGAGTGCAGGGGCATCAGCTCCTGAAATTCTGATTGAGGAAGTGATCGAAAAAGCCAAAGAATTTTTTGACATTGAAACGGAGGCAGTTTCTATCACTGAAGAGAATATAACATTCAAACTCCCAAAAATATTAAGTTTAGATTGAAATGAGATGGGGACATAGACAATGAAACTATCAAGACAAGAATTTTTAGATAATTCTAACAAGGCTGTAACTTTATTAGGGATGTCCGGTGCGGGAAAGACTTATTTGTCTTGCCGATTGGAAGAATGGGGATGGTGGAACTATTCGTGTGATTATGTGATTGGTACGAAATATTTGAAAGAAGAGCTGGACAAATATGCTTCATCACGCGAATTTTATGCGGAAGATATTTGTGCTTTGCATAAATATCTCGGTAAGCTTGGCGATCCTGAGCGTGGCGGGTATTTGCTGGATCTTTTCCATGATAGGCAGCAAGCTTATTATGATGCGGAAGTTTCTGCGTTGTGGAAAATGGGTTCTGCTATGGATCAGGCTGATGGTTCGTTCATCCATGATTCTACGGGAAGCTTGTGTGAAATTGAAGATAAAGATGTTGTGCAGTATATTGGGCGAAGGACTTTGTTCGTTTATCTGAAAACGGATGAAGAGGCCGAGCGTATTGTATTACAGCGGGCACAAGATTATCCAAAGCCGTTATTTTTCCCTATGGCTTTTTTACTCCAGAAGGTTGATGAATATCTTGAAGAAAACGGGTTGGATACAGTAGAACAGATGGAACCAGATAGTTTTTCACGGTGGGTTTTTCCGCGTTTATTTGAGGCACGTAAGCCTAAATATCAACGTTTGGCGGATTTATATGGAGTGACTATTCCGGCTAGCAGGTTTGTCTCATTGTCTTCTGCGCAGGAATTTGTTGATATTATTGCGGATTATCTGGACTAGGGGCTGTGCAAGGCTGTATCACATATAACTTATGAGCAAGATTGTAGAAATTTATACAGATGGTGCATGTAGTGGTAATCCCGGTCCAGGTGGTTGGGGCGTGCTTTTGCGCTATAATGGGCATGAAAAAGAGCTTTGTGGCGGTGATGCTGAAACGACCAACAACCGTATGGAGATGATGGCGGTGATTAAAGCCTTGGAGGCTTTGAGCAAATCTTCGCAGGTAAAGATTTACACTGATAGTAAATATGTTATGCATGGCATTACACAATGGCTTGAGGGGTGGAAAGCAAAGGGTTGGAAAACAGCTTCGAAAAAACCTGTTAAGAATAAAGAGTTATGGCAGGAGATAGACCTGCTTGTCGGCAAACATGATATAGAGTTTATCTGGGTAAAAGGCCATGCAGGGCACGAGGACAACGAACGTGCAGATGCTTTGGCACGGGCTGGCATTCCGTATTAATTCTTCTATTCGTTTAAATTTGAATAATCGCCTTTGATATTTTTTTTATCCGGTGCGATTGTTTTGCCTGCGGAAAGAAGCTTTCCAAGCAGATTGGAAAAACTATTATCTGCGATATTATCGTTGTTATTATCGTGTTGTTTGGACGGGTAAGTGATAGGAGCATTACTATTATGCGCCGCAGCGATGACTTTTGCAAAAATGCGTGCAGGCAGACCACCTCCGGTGATGTGGCGCATAGGGCTGTTATCATCATTGCCCAACCAGATGATAGCTGTTGCTTCTTTTGAATATCCTGCAAACCATGCATCGCGGTAATCTTGAGAGGTCCCTGTTTTTCCATATACGGGGAAGTTTTGTGCAGCGGCGCGGCCTGTGCCGGTTTCTACAACTTCGCGGAGCATGTGCGACAAAGCTTTCAAAGCGCTGTGATCTATCGTGCGGATGTATCTATTCGGCGCTTTGCGTTGATATAAAAGGCGGCCATTTGGTGTATGCACGCTCGTTATGCCGTAAGGAGCGATATTATAACCGCCATTAGCAAAATTTGTGTAGACATTGGCTATTTCCAGCATTGAAATACCTGAGCTACCAAGGCACAAACTGAGGTTTCGTTGTAAGTCTGATGAAACACCTAAATCATATGCTGTGCGCATGACATGGCCAATCCCGACCTCATTGCATAGACGTACTGTGGCGGTATTCATAGATTTTGCCAAAGCTGTTTTAAGAGACACAGATCCATAATATTTATTAGCGAAGTTCTTGGGGCGGTATTGTCCTTCGGTAATAGGAGCGTCAAGAATTTCACTGTCCTGATTCCAGCTTCTTTCCAGAGCTGTAAGATAAACGATAGGTTTAAAGGCAGATCCCGGCGGTCGGCGTGATTGTGTCGAACGGTTAAACTGGCTTTGATTATAGCTATATCCGCCAATCATTGTGGTAATAGCGCCGTCAGGTTGCATAACTAACACAGCTCCTTGTGAAACAAACTGCATCTCGTCTGTATTGTCTATTGTGTTTGTGAGTGCTTGTTCAGCTTTATGATGAACACTTAGATCAAGCGTTGTGTGAACTACCATATCTATATCAGGTGAGCCGACGACTTTATCTAATTCATTGATGAGCCAGTCTGCAAAGTAACGCGCTGTGCGGCGATCATTATTTTGTTTATTTGGCAAAGACATAACGATGCCCTCATTTTGTATATCGCTTTTCTCAATATATCCGGCTTCAACCATAGAGTTCAAAACAAGGTTTGAGCGTTTTATGGCTAGCTCTGGATTGTTATGCGGTGAATATTTGGAAGGAGCTTTGAGCAGGCCTGCTAATACAGCGGCTTCACGTAGAGTGACATTTTTTGCAGATTTGCCAAAGTAAAGCTGTGCGGCTGCTTCAAATCCATATGTGCCGGAGCCTAGATAAACTCTGTTCATATAAGCACTCAGGATTTCATTTTTAGTGAGTTCCCGTTCCAGCCAGATAGCCAGCATAGCTTCTCTGATTTTGCGGGTAAGTTTGCGTTCATGACTCAGAAATAGGTTTTTAGCTAATTGTTGCGTAATGGTAGAGCCACCTTGGACAAAGCGTCTATGGGTAATATTGACGACCATTGCGCGGGCGATGCCCAAAATATCAATTCCGGGATGAGAGTAAAAACGCCGGTCTTCAGTGGATATAACGGCTTGGGTGAGATATGGGGGAATATCTTCAATACGAATATTCTGTCCCTTGCTTTCTCCATAGCGGGCAAATTCCGTTCCATCCGAAGCCAGAAGTATAATAGAGGGGCGGTGTTCAAATGTGGCTGAGCGTGTAATATCTGGCAAGTCATGAGCAAACCATAGTAACGCACCACTTATGAAGACTATGCCCCAGATTCCTAAAATAAATCCCCAGCGTAATAATATCATGGAAATAGAACGTTTTTTCTTCAAACGTTTTGCTTGACGCTTTGCCTTGATGGATGATTTTTGTGCAGCTTTCTTATTCGCAAGTGTTGTGCTGCGTTTCTTGTTTTTATTGTATTGTATCTTTTTACCTCTTTTTTGTGTCATTTCTCAAATTTTTCAATACGTATTATTTTTACTTAATTTCCTATCTCTTTTACTTAATTTTCTATCTATGTGCAATCCAGCCAATAGCGATTGCGCTCCGGGAATTTGTCTGTCTCCGGGAGAGTGTCGTTAAGTGATCCTCCACAAAATTGTACAATACGGTTTGCAGCATCATCTTTCGGGTTGACAGTAATTAATGCCTGATCAATACCATAATAAGCAAGGTGAGGAACAGCTTTTTGCAATAGTTTTTTCCCAAAGCCTTTGCGACGCATAGACGCGCGGATAGTAAAATTGACGTGACCTCCCCATTTTTCCAAATGCCAGTTAAGGCGGTGACGGATATCCAATGTACCGATAAAGTCATTTTCTTTGACAAGCCAAAGTACTGTTTCGGGTACGGAGTCTACCCAGTCTGGATAAGATTTTTGTAGTTCTTTTTTTTCATCATTGATTTTTTCAAGGAACTTTTCAAAATTTTTCTCCAGGTCTTCAATTTTTATATAAGTATAGCGGTCTTCTTCGTGAAACTCTTTTATAGCTTCAATATAGCTTTTCTTGTATTCCAGATTTGGTTTTTCGAGTTTTGCTGCAGACATGGTTATTTATTTCGTGGTTCTATATACGGGTTATATCATAAATATTGCGGCCAGCCCAAGGAAGGACAAAAAGCCGATAACATCGGTTACAGTTGTAAGGAGAACGGTTGAAGAGATCGCCGGATCGCTTCCCATACGTTCTAACATAAGTGGAATTCCGGCACCGAATAATCCTGCGGCAATGAGGTTAATAACCATAGCCATAGCAATAACAAATCCTAGAACTGGGTTATGGAACCATAAGGCGGCTATCAGACCTGTGATACAGGCAAAAAGAATGCCGTTAATTGCGCCGACCAGAGTTTCTTTCCAGATAACTTGCCAGGTATTAGTTCTACTGATTTTGTGGGTGGCGATAGCACGCACAGCCACTGTGAGGGCTTGAGTACCTGCATTGCCTCCCATAGAAGCAACGATAGGCATGAGTACAGCCAATGCTATGACTTGTTCTATTGTCGCATCAAACCATGAAATAACGATAGAAGCTAAAATAGCGGTAAGCAGGTTAACAAATAGCCAGCGGAATCGTGTTCCGGTTGTAGATATGACAGCGCGGTAAAGATCTCCTTCCTCAACTCCGGCCATACGCATGATATCTTCTTGTGTTTCCTGATCGATAACGTCAACAACATCATCAATTGTAATAACACCAATCAAGCGGTTTTCATCGTTAACGACAGGAGCTAAAACGATATCTTCGCGTCGGAACATATGTGCAACGTCTTCCTGATCCATTTCAGCTAAAACAGGGTGGTTTTCTTCTTCTATGATTAAATCTTTAAGATGATCCGAGCGTTTTGTGCGAACAAGACGGTCTAAAGGGATGTTCCCTGTTAAGTGGTGAGAAGGGTCAATTGTTAAAACACTAAAGAACTCTTCGGGGAGCGTGGATGCGGCTGTGTGTAAATAATCCAGAGTTTTTCCAACTGTCCAGAATTCCGGTACAGCAACAAGCTCGCGGCGCATAAGACGTCCGGCGCTATCTTCGGGGAAGTTAAGCCCTTCTTCTAATGCAAGGCGTGATTTAGTAGACAGGTATTTGATAACTTCTTGTTGAAAGTCAGGATCAAGACTTTCGATGAGTAAAAGCGCGTCATCACTTTCAAGTTCTGCGATGAGGTAGGCAACGCTTTCAGCAGGCATTTCGCTTAAAGCAGCCCGTCTGAGTTCTTGGTCCAGTTCGGTGAAAACTTCGGGATCGAATGATTCACTATACATAGAAAGAAGTTCTTTTCGGTCTTCAGCGTTAACTTTACTAAGAAGTTCCGCTGTATCAGCATCTCTCAGTTCCAGCAGGGCAGAAAAAACAGTATCAGAATCCTGATTTCGTGCTGCTTCAACGATTTCCTTAATCTGTTCATCAGCTAGGCCATAGCGTAACTCTTCACGCGCAGTTTCTTCTGATTGTGCGTTGAATGAATTTTCTATATTTTCGGCAGTTTCAAGCATGATAAAATAACCTTAACCTGTTTTTAGAAGTGGTCACTTAGGATTAGATGGTATTTCATTTTCAAAAATTTGTGCACGGACTGTTGCTAGTGATGTGATGTTCACCAAAGCACGAATCGTTGTGGCTGGAGTAACAATATGAGCTGCGCGGGATGCTCCTAGAAGAAGCGGGCCAATACTTATGCCATACTGAAAGGATTTAACCATGTTAAAGGCAATATTAGCAGAATCCGCATTAGGCATAATGAACAAGTTTGCCGGGCCGGTCAGATTTGAGTTTGGCATGATGCGTTGACGAACACTATCAAGTAGAGCTGTGTCGGCTTGCATTTCTCCATCGATTTCCAAGCTCGGATCACGGCGGCGAATTTCTGCGTAAGCTTCACGCATTTTGATGGATACTTCATCATTTACTGAACCGAAATTTGAGCGTGAAAGAAGTGCTGCGCGTGGGGTTATTCCAAAGCGGCGAATTTCTTCGGCGGCCATAAGTGTCATCTCAGCGAGCTGTGCAACTGTTGGGTTGCTGTTGATTTGTGTGTCACAGAAGAAGCATATGCGGTTGTTTTGCAAAACCAACGGAGCTAATGCTGCCGGTGTTTCAATACCAGATTTGAGGCCGATAATGTCGATAACATCTTTCAGATGTGTATGATAATGTCCTTGTGTTCCACAGATCACAGCATCACTATCATCTTTATAGACCATCAATGTGCCAATAATAGTTGGGTTGGTATGTAGCAAAGTTTTTGCATCATCTGGAGTGATACCTTTGCGTTGCATAATTTCGTGATATGTTTGCCAGTAATTGCGGAAACGCTTATCTTTTTCTGGATCAACAATTTCAAAGTCTTCATGAGGCTTCATACGCAGCCCTAGATTTTTTATACGGCTGCTGATGACATCTTCACGGCCAACCAAAACTGGGCGAGCAAGCCCTTCATCAAGCACAATTTGTGTTGCTTGCAGAACTTTTTTTTCTTCTCCCTCACAATATGTGACGCGTTTAGGATCTTTCTTCGCCTGAGCAAAAATCGGATGCATAATTATCAAAGAACGGTCACAGAACTGTTTTAGTTTGTTTTCGTATTCCTCCCAGTTTTCAACTGGGCGTCTGGCAACACCTGTTTCCATTGCGGCTTTGGCAACAGCGAGAGGGATATCAATAATCAAGCGTGGGTCAAAAGGCTTTGGAATAAGATATTCCTGACCAAATGTTAATGTTTCTCCGCTATATACTGACATAACTTCTGCATCAGCTTCTTTGCGGGCAAGATTTGCAATAGCTTCAACTGCGGCGAGTTTCATTTCTTCATTGATTGCAGAAGCTCCTACATCAAGAGCGCCGCGGAACAAGAATGGAAAACACAAAACATTATTAACCTGATTAGGGAAGTCGGAACGTCCTGTGCAAACAACGGCGTTTGGTTTTCCTTTACGTGCTTCGTTAGGCATAATTTCCGGTGTTGGATTAGCTAAAGCCATAATAAGCGGAGCATCTGACATTTTCGCTACCATGTTGCTTGTAAGCACGCCAGCGCGGGATAACCCTAAAAACACATCAGCATTTTCGATTGCATCATCAAGTGTGCGAGCGTTTGTTTCAGCTAGGAAGTTTGCTTTTTCCGGCACCATTTTTGCTTCGTCTTCACGACCTTTATAAATGACTCCTTTACTGTCACAAACAATAATATTCTCGCGTCTTAATCCTGCATGGATCAGTAGGTTAATACACGCTGTGGCAGAAGCACCTGCTCCTGATGTGACAAGGCTAATATCTTCAATTTTGCGGCCTGAATATTTAATCCAGTTTGTGAACGCTGCTGTAACGATAATAGCAGTTCCATGTTGGTCATCGTGAAAAACAGGAATATTCATGCGTTCTTTCAAACGGCGTTCCAGTTCAAAACATTCAGGAGCTTTGAAGTCTTCTAAATTAATTCCGCCATAAGTCGGCTCAAGTGAGGCAATAATTTCAACAAGTTTATCAACATCGGTTTCATCAACTTCAACGTCAAAAGAGTCAATATTAGCGAATTTCTTGAACAAAATAGCTTTGCCTTCCATAACCGGCTTGGAAGCTTGAGCACCAATATCTCCAAGACCAAGAACGGCTGTTCCGTTCGAGATAACAGCGACAACGTTGCCCTTAGATGTGTAATCATATGCTAGCAGGGGATCTTTTTCGATCTCTAAACACGGAACGGCAACACCAGGTGAATAGGCAAGGGCCAAATCCATTTGGGTGGCGACGGCTTTTGTTGCATGTACTGCGATCTTACCGGGCGTTGGATTGGTGTGATAGTCTAAAGCGATTTGGTCTTGTGCTGATTTGTCGTTAGTGTCGGGCATGATACGTACTTTCCGTCTTTTATAAAATCCAGTAAATCTGTTTTAGCGGTTTAGTTTGTTTTAGTAAGTAACGTAATGAACGCAATGAAGTTAAAATAGCTCAATTTTGTGTCTAGTTACTTTGTATTTGTATGGCGCGCTTGGATAGAGCAAGATCTCGAACCAGCTTTTCGAGATATTAGCGGATTGGAACGCTATTTAGCAAATTATTTTCGCGGTTATCCCCTTGATGTATGTTGATAGATTTGCTACACTCTAAGAATAGGAGATAACAATGACTTACAACGTACTTGAATTTATGAAACAGTTTCCCGATGATGATACTTGTCTGGAACATCTTTTCGTTACACGCTTTGGTAATGTTGGCGAGGTAGCCTGCCCTAAATGCGGTGAAATCGGCAAGTTTAAGAGGCTTAGAAAGCTTCCTGCTTATACCTGTAATTGTGGGCATCACATTCATCCTATGAAAGACACGCCTTTTGAGCGTTCTACTACGCCCCTGCAAAAATGGTTCTATGCTATATACCTGTTTACTACATCCAGACATGGCGTTTCTGCTAAGGAATTGCAAAGGCAGCTTGGTGTTACTTATAAAACGGCTTGGCGTATCGGTCATGAAATCAGAAAATATATGTCCATGATTGACGGTGATAACGGGCTTTCCGGCACTGTTGAAGTTGATGAAACCTACATTGGCGGTAAACGCAAGGGCACTCATATACATGTCTCCGGTAAGCATATGGCTAAATACCTTGGTGAGTTTGAATACAGATACAACATGCGCAAAACTCCTGAACTCATGTTTTTCCGCCTTTTGGCTTCTTTTTAGCCATAGCAAGAAATAGTTTATCAAAAAGCATCTTGTTACCCTCTGATGGATGCTCTTTGGCAAAGCGTTCCAGCTTCTTGTCTTTTCGTGCCTCTTCAAGGCTTAGGTGCTTACCTTGTGACATTATTCATCTCCTAACATTTTACGATAAAATCTTGAAAATGTTTCTGGCTGTATGCTCCAATGGTTTTCTTTAGAAATTTGTAAATTTGGCGGTAATGGAATATCAAACCTGTCCCTACCGCCAGCTAATGCTTCTATTTTTAGAGCGCCCAAACCAAGAACTATATGGTTTTTTACTTCATTAATTTGAACAACATCATCTTTTGGTATCCATTGCTTTACTGTGAACAAAAGCAATTCTCCGTTAGCCCTTACACCATTACTTTCCACTTCTATAGGCGGGGAATATTTTTGATTTTTAAATCTAAAAGTACCAGAAGCGGATTCTATTTGTACGCTACCATTATAACCATTGTAGGCTGTAAAATGCATTTCCCATGCTGGAGAATTGCCCTGTAAGCTTACTCTTTCAATACAAGCAGAAAGAATAATAAAGGTGTCTTGCGGCTTATTGTCTGGTAGAATGACAGAGGTTTTTTTGGATAATTTAGGATTTTTCTTCCTCTCCAACAGATATTCTACTTGTCTCCATAGCCATAATGCACCACCAAATGTAAGCAGAAATGCCACAAAACTATAAACAGAAAGCCCTTCCTCAAGCAAAGCCCATATACCCGCAATAATTGCGGTAATACCGCTCACAATAACCTCCTTATGGACAATGGCGTTAATAAAGCCACTAAACCAACCGCCGAAACCTTTGAGTTTTTTAAATTTTTCCATACCGAACAATATGCTTCGATTCTACCCAAAGAGTCAACACATATCTTGAGGGGATAATCGCGATTATTTTTTGCTGCACTGCGCATAGTCAATTCATTTTTTGTCAAGTAGGATGCGTTCTTCATATAAAAAAAGGGAAATATCATGATTGTTGGTTGTCCAAAAGAAATAAAAACACAGGAACATCGTGCCGGATTGGTTCCGACCTCGGTTAGAGAGTTAGCTACGCATGGGCATAAGGTTATTGTTCAAAGTCGCACCGGTGAGGGGCTTAATTTTTCAGATCAGGATTATATTGATGCCGGGGCTGAAATCCGGGAAACGGCTAAAGAAATTTTTGATGAAGCCGAGCTTATTATTAAAGTTAAAGAACCACAGCCACAAGAATGTAAAATGTTGCGTGAGGGGCAAATTCTTTTCACTTATCTTCATTTAGCTGCCGATCCCGTACAAACAAAAGCTCTAATGGATTCAGGCTGTGTGGCTATTGCCTATGAAACAGTGATCGGACCTAATGGACATGGATTGCCTTTATTGGCGCCTATGAGCGAGATTGCCGGAAGGTTGTCTGTGCAAGTTGGTGCTTATTATTTGCAGAAACATATGGGAGGAAATGGTCGCCTTATTAGCGGAGTTCCCGGTGTGAAACCTGCAAAAGTTCTTGTTCTTGGTGGTGGTGTTTCAGGTTTTAATGCTGCTCAAATGGCGGTAGGGCTTGGAGCTAATGTTATGATTTTAGAGCGTAACCATGACCGTATGCGTTTTCTGGATGATCATTTTAAGGGACGAGCTACTGTTCTTTATTCAAATATGGGAACTGTAGAGGATGAAATAGAAACTTCTGATCTTGTTATCGGGGCTGTTCTTATTCCGGGAGCTTCTGCGCCTCGTCTTGTTTCACAAGCTATGTTCCCTAGTATGATTCCGGGAACTGTAATGGTGGATATTTCCATTGATCAGGGCGGTTGTTTTGAAACGAGCAAGGCCACAACACATAATGATCCAGTTTATATGGTGGATGATATTGTGCATTATTGTGTAGCAAATATGCCCGGAGCTGTTCCTCTTACTTCTACTTTGGCTCTTAATCATGCTGTTTTGCCATATCTTCTTAATTTGGCAGATAAGGGATGGAAAAATGCGTTGACAGATGTTCCAGGCTTTATGCATGGGTTAAATATTTGTCATGGAAAAATCACCCATGAAAATGTGGCGGGATCGCTTGATCTGAGTTATGATCCGGCACAAGACTCTATCGCTGCCTAAAAAAACAAATTAACAGAGTGTATCTTTCCTAGTAATTTTCTAGTAATTAAAGTCACTTGATTTTGAGCGTCCGTTGTTTAATGTTGCCGGACGCTCTTTTTGTGATTATATTCGCCTGACTTTACTAGAAGCACAATAATACGCGCCCGTAGCTCAGGGGATAGAGCACTGGTTTCCGGAACCAGGGGCCGCAGGTTCAAATCCTGCCGGGCGCACCATCTTTGACTGAGGGGTAGATAACCCCTCCAAAAACGAGAATGGCATTGACTTTGCGGGA
>JAGLKS010000144.1 GCA_023140905.1 Alphaproteobacteria bacterium
GAACCGGATGCAGAGAGGTTACGCCAAGCTCTACAGCTTTTTCGATCAGGATATCCATACGCTGCTTCTTTATCGGTGAAAAATAAAGGCGAGCTTTTTGTTGATTGGCAGGATCGGGCTGTGTATGTACGCATTGCTCAAGCGTTATCGTGCTGTGCTTTTTCCCAAGTTTTGTAATGTGTGCCAGCCATTCTCCGTTCTGGCCATTAAACAAGCGTAACAGCTCACCATCTTGCTTGCGTAGTACATTACGCAGATAATGGCTTTGCCCGATATCCAGATCAATATCTGCATTTTGTGAAAAAGGCGCGTCTACATATAAACGTGGATATTTATGCATATCATTAATGTTTACCGGTTAGGTTGTTTACTTACCGCGTTACAAGAAGTTGGTAAAAATAGTATATGTCCGAAGACATAATACAAGCGGTGCTTCTTCCCTGTACTTCTGTTGCTTCATTACTTGCATTCGTACCGCCGAGGGAGTCGCTGTTTATCACATCGGTAAAAGAACCATCGAATTTTTCATCTATAAGAAAACTCCCCATTTCCGGTGGATTGCCACCTGTATTTGTGATGTTTTGCATGGCATTGATTTGAAGGCAAAGCGTGCGTGAAATATCTGGAGCAATAAGCAATAATTCAGAGCATGAGCTGCTTGCATCATCACATCCAGCCAGATAAATCCGGTTTTGGGCTGAGATAATCCAGTTCTCGTTTGTGTCTTCATTTATAACCGAAGATAAATTACGATAGAGAATGCCGCCTCCGGCAGTGCTAAAGACTTCGCATTTTTCATCGGCACAATTTGTATTCTCATAATCAGAGCCAATAGCTTCAAAATCCAGATTGTTTTCGCTTAATCCTTCCAGTAACAGACGTTGCACAGATGTTTCAATGGAGGTGGAGTAGCGTAGTAAAGAGGCTGCTTTGACGCGGAATTGTTCGATATTTCCAGTTTGGTTGACTATACCTGTGTTACGGCTGAGCGCTGCGGCGAGGGCACCGAAAAGCATAACAGCCAGCAATACGAACCATAACGCATTACCTTTTTGATTGTTTTGGTGTGAGACTGGCTGGCGGAGACGTGAATATGGAGGTTGCATTTAGACCTCTTCTTTTCAAAGAATGACTGTACGCGTACAAAGTTCTGGAGTCTTCTTTAAACTCTTTGACTTATGCGACTTTACCCGCACTATAATTGCCAATTTTTAAGCCGTTCGCAAGCCTCAATAATATTTTTAGTGCTATCAGCGTAACAAATACGAATGCTTGTATGTCCCCGCGTTAAGTCAAAATCGATGCCCGGCGTTGTTGAAACTTGAGCTTCTTCAAGCATACGGGCGCAGAAATCAATACTGTTATTGCTTAACTCGCTGATATCTGCATAGACATAAAAAGCACCATCAGCGTGGGTAAACACCGGAAGCCCGGCTTTTGGCAGTTCGCTGCATAGAATATCACGGTTGCGTTTATAGAGTGTAACGTACTCGTCCAACATATCCAGATGGTCAAAGACTTTATAAGCAACATGCTGAGATATCGTAGGTGCAGATACAAAAAAGTTCTCAGCTAATTTTTTGCCCCGATCTGTGAGATTTTCAGGCAAAGCAACCCATCCTAAACGCCAGCCTGTCATAGCAAAATATTTTGAGAACGTATTAAGCACAATGGCATTGCTCGAATATTTTAAAACTGTGGCCGCTTTGGTTTCATAAGTTATGCCATGATACGCTTCATCAGAAATAAGACGTACGCCTTTTGCATCACACCATTGGCAAATTCTGATAAGTTCGTCTTCATCAATCATGGAGCCGGTCGGATTGCCCGGAGAATTAATAATCAGCCCGTCAAACTTTTCCTCACATTTTTCCAATAATTCGATACTGGGTTGATAGTTATTTTCTGCCTGCCCTTCAATTTCTATGACTTCGACATTTAAAGCCTTAAGGAAATTACGGTAAGCCGGATAGGTCGGGGTAACAACGGCAACTTTATCGCCTGCATCAAAAGCACTGATAAGGGCAATGATGAAGCCACAAGATGAACCGCTTGTAATAACAAGCTGCTCCGGTGGAAGATCCGCGGCATAATAATCGCTGTAATATCTGGAAATACGTGCGCGCAAAGAGGGCATTCCAATAGATTCGGTGTAACCTTGGCGCGGATCATCGCGTAAAATCTGCGCTGCATAATCAAGAGTTGGCTGTGGTGCACCGAAACAAGGCTGTCCTGCACCAAGGCGGCGAATGTCTTGACCGGCAGCATCTAATTCGTTCACTTTGCTTAAAATGTCCAATGCACGAAATGTTGGCATGTCAGAGCGTTTGGAGGGGGGAAGTAAATTTGTCATTGTTTCAGTGTTATCTTTTTTGTTTTTAATGTTTCTATTGTCCATGGTTGCTTAGCGCATGAAACGTAATAGGTCAATAAATGATATGGCCACGCTAATTTCAAATTATAGTAGCTTCACTCAAGATATAGTATATTTTGCTCTTTCATTATATTTTTTCAAAAACTTTCAAACGTCCCGTCTCGGCCTTTCTTTACTTCATATATGGGGCGTATAATACTGGCAATCTGCCCTGTAGCCGCGGGTTCTAAAGTATAGATAAAGTTTTATACTTATTTAATGTAAATTATCATTAACTTTTATTGTTATTTTACTTTAATTAATTAAATATAAACGCCCGTAAAAATAATAAGAACTTTAAATATAATTTTATTTACTTATTATTTACATGTTTAATGCTAAAATTAAGAATATAGAGAAAGGATAATTTTATGGCGGCTGGATTAGTTGCATTTATAGTCGCCATCTTGAGTTTTGTGGGGAGTATTTTGTTTTTATATTGGCCTGAACCAGCAGAAAGGGAAAGCTAAGTTTAAATATTATTGAAAGAAGTTTTTATAAGGTATTTTTGTTTATCTCTGTAGACTTGTCATGTACTGAGTTTGATAGAACTAAGGTTTGAAAGCCCCTTTTACCATCAAATCTAGTTACTAACGATTATTGGACTCAGAAATTCTTGCCACCGGGTTTTTAATCCGGTGGTCTTTTTTTGTTTATAGTAGTTTCATTTAAAAATAGTGAACCTTTTTCGTCTTGTTTTAATTTATTGAAAAATATCGATTTGTAGGACGGGTTTTTTTTTGTTATAATCGGTTTCATGACTTAGGAATACGGCCAAATATAGGATTTTAAGGATTTTACTATGCGCACACGCTTGTTAAATATTGTTTATTTTGTTGCTGCTTTTACTGTGGCTTTTAGTAGCTCTTCTCTCTCCTTATATGATGGTACAAGTACGTTACAGCTTATGCAGCATGTTTATGCGCAGGACAAACAGACAGCAAAAGAGGAAAAAAGCGAGGCTGAAAATAAAGCGGATGTTTTAGCTAGGGCGCAAGCAGATGCTTTGAAAGGGCAAATGCGCTCTGTCATGCAATCTTTGGATCAGGGCGAGCTGACGCATTTTAACATTATTCAAACAAACTATACAATTTATAGTCTGGTCAAAGCTGTCCGCGATGATGTTAACTGGGCTGTGGATGCGTGCGTAGAAAATAATCCGGATATGAAAACACAGCTTCAGGCGCGTTGGGATAAATGGGATAAAAGCGTTAGTGAAAATATGAAAGAAGCTATGTCGAATATCAATGCTATGAGTATGGCGCAAGACTATGTTTCTCAAGATAAGCTAAAAAGGATTTTTTCTTTGATTGATAAAACGCGGGCAGTAAATTCGTCTCGTTTCGAGAAAATACCGGTCACAACGCCGGAAGCTTGCGAGTTTATGATAAGTAAAATGAGTGAAACCGAAGATAACATGAATATGATGCTTGTCTCAACGCTGAATAGCTATCCTAGTGTCATGAAAAGAATGCAGGAATAATAGCTACTCTAATCATATTCAAAATTGTGTTCTGTGTTTGGGGGTGTTTGCAGGTTTGAAGATAAAAATAGTTCTGTTAGAGCTGTAAAAAATATTATAAATATCAGGAGGGAGATTGCCAATTATGAAAATTCTACATATTCTTGCCGGTGAAAGATTCGGTGGTGCGGAAGTGGCTTTTATCGATATGTGCAAAGCCATGTATGAAGCGGGATGGGACTTGGAAGTCGCAACACGTTATGATGATGTACGTGTTACGGTTTTGCGCGAGGCCGGGATTAAGGTCCACGTATTACCATTCCGAAGATTCTTCGATTGGCGTACGTCTCGTGAGATTAATAAAATCATCAAAAAGTTTCAACCGGAGATTGTCCAGACGTGGCGTGAGGCTGCGGCGCGTGTGGTGCGGCGATGGTCTTCTGAAATGGGTGTTCCGCGTTATACTATAGTTTCGCGTTTTGGCGGGTATTACAAAATAAAAAACTTCTCAAAAACGGATTATTTTATAGCTATTACGCCGGATATTAAACGTTATTTGAGCGAAGAGTGTGGCATACAGGAAGAAAAAGTATACCATATCAATAGCTTCACAGACGTACACACAAGCGTACAGAATAAAGAAATTGTACCTGTAAGCCGTGCGTATTATGGTGTTCCTGAAAACGCGACATTATGTCTTGCGCTGGGGGTTCTGCACGATAATAAAGGCTTTGATACACTGATCTGGGCTATATCGCAGTTACCGGATGTGTATTTATGGATCGCTGGTGAGGGTGAAGAGCATAAGGCTCTGAAAAACATTGTAAAATTATTGAATTTAGAGAGTAGGGTTACGCTTTTGGGGTGGCGTACAGATCGTGCCGCTTTGTTTGCTGCGGCTGATATTTGCGTTGTACCTTCCCGTGACGAGCCGTTTGGCTCAGCCTTCATTCAAGCATGGGCGTATAAAACACCGCTTATCGCAACCGAATCGAAAGGTCCGCGCCAGTATGTGCATGATGGTGAAGATAGCCTTGTTGTCCCTGTCGATGATACTCGGATTCTGGCTCAGGCAATTGAACATCTGGCCGAAGATAAAGCTTTGCAGAATAGATTCGTTGAAACGGGCTATGAGTGCTATTTACACGAATTTACAAAGGAAAAAATTCTGGCAGAATATTATGAATTTTATAATGCGATAAAAGCCAAAAAGGAAAATTAGAAAAAGCTCCTTAGATCAGCATGTTACGCTTCAAATCAAATTAAATTTGTAATAAACCATATATATATGTAATAATATGGTTATTCAGAGTTGGTGTAAATTCGCCGTAAGGTGAGGAATATCAAAAATAGAATACTCTGAATTTGAATGGTGATTAACTAAAACAGTAATAAGCGTGAAAAGCGCACAAATGTTTTAAAGGGTGTAAAATGGCAGATCCAACAAAGACCACCGTAGAACCTCCTCCGCAAAAAGTTGTAGAGCCGTCATCTATGTTTGGTGATTTTAAGCGATGGATTCTTGTGAAAGGTATTAAAGGGCTTGCGGCGCTTGATGGAGCGGCTAAGAGTCTTAATGAATCTGGTACGAGACTTAGCAAAGATGTTGAGGAACTTACTGAAAGTGCCAAGAACGTTGGCGATAAATTACCAGCCGACAAATCACCTGCTGGACCTCCGCCATCGTCTGAGCTAAAACAACCTGATAGCAATTTATCTCCACAAGAACCTCAGAACATTGCAGACATCAAAATTGTTCAAGGAATTATTAATGGTGTTATTGGTAAGATTAATGATCCTATAGCAGGATGGCCTATACGCAAAGGGTTGGAAAGTGCGGGGTTAAAAATTGAGGGCGAACTAGATCCGATGCCACGTACAGACGGACATTGGGACGAAAAGTCGTTAGGAGTTCTTAACGATCTTCTCGGTACTATTAAAAAGGGTTTGAAGGTGGAGGGTTTACCTGATGACTATTCTCCAGAATTAAGGAAAGCGATTGATAACGCTTTTACTGATCTGGAAAATAAAGCTAAAGACACTACTAATCCTACTGTAGCCATGAAGGCGGGTATGAGCAAATTGGCTTTTGACGGTATTATTCCTCCAGAGCAAAGAAAAAATCTTTTCGATGCACTCGATCGTTTGCATGGGAACAATGGATTACAGGTCGCTACTACTGTCTTGCCTGAGAATAAAAATCCAGAACCTGCTTTGGTGAAAAAAGAAGAGAAGGTAGAGCCTCAGAAAGAAGATATAAAATCTCAAAAAATTATGGCTCTTGGGACTGTTGGTGAAACGCTATTTGAGCTTAGCGGTAAGATTGAGAATATGGATCTTATGAAGTCTATCGGCAAGTTCGGCGGGCTTTTCGGAAATATAACTGGTGACGTTATTAAGCCGTTAACTAAAGAAAATCTTTATACTACTGGACCAAACGGTGAACTAATACTTAGTTCGGATGCTCAGGATTTTGCACATAAAGTTATTATGGGGCTGAAAATGATCGGTGGTGATGAAAACGCTACTGGAGAGTATAACGCGGCTATTGGAGAGAAGCTTAAAGCTGCGATTTCAGCTAAGCCGGAATATAAAAAAATTCGGGAGGAATGGAAGGAAGATGATCGTAATGCATTTTTCAGAAGTTTAAACGTTCTTGAGCAAACAGGTGGATACGACAACCAAAAAGCTAAATCTGTTAATAAAAACAACATGATGCTTGATGTTGCAGCAACCATGCTGAGCGAACATGCTCCAGGTCTTCAGGCGTGGATCAAGGATTTCTTTACAAATAGTGATCTTGGCCAGATGATTGCCGGATTTTTGGGAGATATTCTTGGGATCGATATTAAACGTCTTTGGGGCGATAAAAGCGGCACAAATGAAGATCATCTTAAAGAACAAATAGATAAAGCTTTTGATTCGACCTATGAGAAAGCCAATGTTGCGCTTAAGGAAGATCTTGGCAGGGATCCAACCGTTAGTGAAGTTATGTCTAAAGTTCAAATAGATACGCACAATAAAATGTTTAAAGGCGTGAGTGGTTTTGTTATTGGTCAAGCCATGAAGCCCTTCTTTAAGGGCGCAGACGAAGGTTTTGTCCAAAAGACTATAGAAGAAGCCATGAAGGCAGCAGTTAAGGGTACAACTCCTGAGGAAGCGAAACAACTATTTATGCAAAATGTTGAGAACGCTTTTGTAGATTATAAGAATAAAGGGACTGTTCCTCCAACACTAGAAGAAATGAAGAAAAACATAGAGAATATTCCAGCAGCCGCAAAAGAGCTAGGCTACGATTTCTCACATCCTCTGGCCCTAATTAATCCACTAACAATGGAACAAGTGGCCGAAGGGATGTTTAGTAGAGCGAGAACAGTGCTTGGCGGAGATGCATCCCCTAGCAAAGTTGCGGCTGAGGTTAGTAAAACCATGAGTCATCTCTTTGAGCTTTCTAATGATGGCTCTTCATCTCTGGATAAGCTTTCACTTTGTAAGAGGCTGACGGTTCTTTTAAATGGGGACGACGACAAAGAAAACATTAATATCAAACCAGAGGACATGGATAGTGTTCTAGGTAATCTGTCTCTGATCTATGGGGGGATGGATAAAGCTGCTAAACACACTGAAGCTTTTGCTAAAGGGAATGCTACTACTATAAAATATGACGATTTACCCAAAGAATTTATGAAAAATTATAACAAAAATTTTAAAGTGACAGCAGCCTCTATAGGTGTTGATCCGATTTCTTTGCGTACAATTGATTCAGCACAGTCTAAACAACCAACACCAGAAAAAATTGCCGAAGAGGTAACGAATGCTCAAACAGTAATAGTTGGTAGCGTGTTTAATCTGATGTTTAATGCGGCCCAAGAAGAACTCGGTGATAATGCATCCGTTGAGGCTGTTATTAAAAAGATTGAGCAAGAAATAACAGAACCAACACCCAATGCTTTGGGGAAAACTAGTCAGATTGTGAAGTATTTTCATAATAATGAAGAAGCAAAAAAAGAGATGCTCGGTTTTCTTGAGGTGGCTGGTAAGGGCGAAACTCCTGAGGCTGCAAAACAAATACTTGTGCAAGAATTTAGGAAGAACTTTCTTGCAAAGCTACAGGGAGTGACACCGGCCTTCTCAGCGGCGAGTAATCCAATTCCTCTGCTTCATCCAGGGGCTATACCACCACTAAAAACATTTGATCCAACGGTGCATCCTATTACTACGGTGCCTCCTGTTGATGCTAAGATGGTTAATGTTGGTGACAATCAATACATATCGCTTGTTTACAAAGAAAACACTGAGAATTTTTCTCAAGAGCCTGTGCGTTATGCGCATGGCCGTGTAGGTGTGATCCAAGACGTTTTGGCAAAAAATGCTGGAAAACTTGGTTTGTCAATGAACCCGAATGGCATGAAAAACGAAGCTGGCAAGTTTTCTGATACGGCAACGCCGTATACATGTGCTGTGATTGAGGAAACAGTGATCCGCGCTCAGCTTCATGACTTAACAAAAACAGGTAAAGAGATTACTCAAGCGAGTCTTAATGGGTTGGATCGTAAATTAACGGCAGGAAATCTTGGTATAGTCACGGCATATATGGAAGCTAAAGGCGTATCCGGTGCGGATATCAGCCGTTTTACTGAAAATGTTACAGAATTGTCTAAAGATCACTATTCAACAGATTCGAAGTATCAAGAAGTGGGAGAGAGACAAGAAACTAGTGTTCTTGAACAATCTGTCATTGGTGGTCAATTTGATTTGAATATTTCACAATTGAGCCCTGCACAAATCGTAATTCCGGTAGCTACTCCCGGTAAAATTGATCCATTGCGTGATAAGTATCTGGAATACAATAAAGGTAACACTTGTGAGGAACCTTTGTTCTATATGAAAGAGGGCAGCGATTCAGTTTTTGCGATTTATCGCGAGAAAAACGGTACAACAGATCCGCAAGATGACGAGTTCAAAGAGCTTGAATTTGATCGGTACCGCACTAATAACGCTATTCAATCCTCCGATGAGGGTGATATGAACGCTCTGTTTAATAATTATGTATGGGCGTGTCCTACAGAAGAAGGCCTTCGTTGTCACATTAATTGTGTACTTGGTTTATCCCCGAAAAATGTTTCTGTAAACTTGCCGCAACAGCAATCTACGCTTCCTCTTAATCAAAAAGCTGTAGAGACTGCTAGTGTTCGCGCAACGGACTTTAATAATAGAGCAATGGACTGCCGTGATCGATTCCCTGTGACGAATTTCATGAGAGGAATACCGTTTTTTGGGGGTATTGCTTCAGCACTGGCTTGGCAAGTTGAGGGCACAAAGGCGAAAATAGAAGAACGGGGCTTTTTAAAACCGAACAGTATTTCTGCAGAGGAGTTATATGGTAAGAATTGTTCAGAAGAACAAATCAGAAGGTTTGTCACTGGTAGTTTTAACGATACTGCTGCCAAAAAGGGTGCCAATAGTGCCTTCAAAGAGAATGCGAATGATTGTTGCGGTCCTGATAATGGGAAGAATCAACCTGATGTTAGTGGTCATGAAGCGTCTAGACAAAATTATTCTAATGTTGATCCGGTCACTGGACTTAACAACTAAACCGTGTTTTTCCAACAGTAACACTCTTCCATGTGATCGTTGACGATGCCCGTTGCTTGCATAAACGCATAGCATATAGTCGGGCCGGTAAATTTCCAGCCTCGGTGTTTCAAATCTTTTGATAACTCCACGGATTCTGCGGTTTTTACTGGAATGTCTGCGCGGTGTACGCGTGGGGTGTACGTGTCTTTATCAGGTCTAAAAGACCGGAAATATTCAGCTAGAGAACCATATTCTTCTACAAGTTTTATAGCACATCCGGCATTATGAATCATGGCTTCTATTTTACCGCGATGGCGAATAATACCCGGATTTTTGAGAAAGGCTTCTACGGAGTTTTCATCAAACCGGATAATCTTGTTAAAATCAAATCCGGCAAAAGCGGCACGGAAATTTTCTTTTTTACGCAGAATTGTCAGCCAGCTTAATCCTGCCTGAAAGCCCTCCAGACATATTTTCTCGAAAAGACGTACGTCATCATAAACAGGCTTGCCCCATTCTTCATCATGATAGCGTATGTATAGCGGATCATTCCCACACCACCAACAGCGCGCTTTACCGTCCGTACCTGTCACTAAACCGTCTTCAACCATGGAGAATCTTTCACGCTGTGTATATTATCATCTTTCAAATATATTGTAGCATACGCATTATAAAATGAGGCATAAAGGTCGCGACTGCGACCTCGTTCCAATAGGAACGGAGCCCCATGGTTTTATTTGGGCGTATGAACGCACATATAAAGCGCGGATTTTATATGCATGATTGACTTTGGGCGTGTCTTAGGCCACAAAGATGTTTTTAAAATCAGGACCTATTAATTCAAACGGATAAATAAATTTACAAAGGATAGCTATGGCTTCTTATCAATATGTGTACGTCATGAACGGCTTAACAAAGGCGTACGGCAATGGCAAAAAAGTTCTTGAAAATGTAACGCTCAGCTTTTTCCCCGGCGCAAAAATTGGTGTACTTGGACCTAATGGCGCGGGCAAGTCAACGCTTCTGCGGATTATGGCTGGGCAGGACAAAGATTATATGGGCGAAGCATGGTCGGCTGAGGGCGCGCGCGTTGGCTATTTGGAGCAAGAACCCAAGCTTGATGAAAGTAAAACTGTGGGCGAAAACGTGATGGAAGCCTTGAGCAATGTCAAAGCTATGGTTGATCGCTTCAATGCTATTGGCATGGAAATGGGCGAGCCGGATGCAGATTTTGATAAGCTTTCTGGGGAAATGGGCGATTTGCAAGAAAAGATTGATGCTGTAGATGGATGGGAGCTAGACCGTACCATTGAAATAGCAATGGATGCGTTGCGCTGCCCGCCTGCGGAAACCAGCGTAGCACAGCTTTCTGGCGGGGAAAAGCGTCGTGTGGCACTGTGTAAGCTGCTATTGGAAAAGCCGGATTTGCTCTTGCTGGACGAGCCGACTAACCACCTTGATGCGGAAAGCGTAGCATGGTTACAGCGGTTTCTAGGCGAGTATCAGGGCGCTGTGGTGATGGTGACTCACGATCGTTATTTCCTTGATAATGTCACAGGCTGGATTTTGGAAATAGACCGCGGGAGCGGCATTCCTTATGAAGGCAATTATTCAGCTTATCTGGATTCCAAGGCTAAGCGTATGCGTCAGGAAGAGCGCGAAGAATCAACGCGGCAAAAAACATTGGCTCGTGAGATGGAATGGATGGGTAAAAGCCCGTCTGCCCGCCGGGCAAAATCTAAAGCGCGGATTAACGCATATGAAGAACTTTTTGCTCAGAGCCAGAAACGCGATGGGACCAATGCGCAAATTGTTATTCCAACCCCGCCCCGTTTGGGCGATTTAGTAATCGAGGCTAAAAATATTAGCAAAGGCTTTGGCGATCGTTTGTTGATTGATGGTCTGTCCTTTAGCTTACCTCCGGGTGGGATCGTTGGTGTGATTGGTCCGAACGGCGCGGGGAAAACCACACTGTTTAAGATGATTACAGGCAAGGAAACACCTGATGAGGGAAGCTTTAAAGTCGGTGATACGGTTAAGCTGGGTTATGTTGATCAAAGCCGCGATAGTTTGAATGATAGTGCAACTGTGTGGGAGGAAATCTCCGGCGGTACGGATATTATCAAGCTGGGAAAAATCGAGATGCAAAGCCGGGCGTACGTGTCTGCGTTTAACTTCCGGGGCCACGATCAGCAAAAGAACGTTGGTTCATTGTCCGGTGGGCAGCGTAATCGCGTACACCTTGCCAAGATGCTTCGCGAAGAGGCTAATGTTATTCTTCTCGATGAGCCGACTAATGATCTGGATACGGAAACACTAGCGGCACTGGAAGAGGCTTTGGAGCAATATGCAGGCTGTGCAGTGGTGATTTCGCATGATAGGTGGTTTTTGGACAGGCTGGCGACGCATATTCTGGCCTTTGAAGGTGACTCGCAAGTCACATGGTTTGAGGGGAATTATCAGGACTATGAAGCTGATTACCACAAACGTATGGGCCATGATGCCGATACGCCAAAACGGATTAAATACCGGCCTTTACGTAAGTCTTAGGATTTACTTTTAATCACTTTCGGGTTTAATTCCCCGCAGCTTGCTGCGTTGGTCATCGTGAGCGAAGCGTGGCGATCCAGTGCTACAAGAAAGACTCTAGATTGCCGCGTTCGCCCGCCTTCGTAAAAACTACGGCGTGGCTCCTCGCAATGACGTGATACCCCGCTGCTTGCGGCGGGGTTCTTCATAAGGCGTACAGTAATTGAAAAAGGCACTTGATATGGCCCACGAGCCTTTTTGTATAGTTTTAAATATTTTGCCTTACAAGAACGCTGTATAAGCTCTTTCACATAACACCTATTTGCATCCATTTGATGGGATTTATGTTCGTGTTTCTAAGGTGTTATGAGGATAAATTTGGCGAAAATGTGACATAAAAACTCGCATTCCCCCTCAAAATGATGTTACAATGTATAGTAATTGTCTAAAATGCGATCTATAATTATTCGCGTTTTAGGGCGTTTTGTGTTTCTAACGTAAGTGAGCAAATATCGTGCAGAACATTAAGGCTAAGGATGTCATTGCGTATGCGATTATGCCCCGCATTATCCCACGTATAAAGGAGTTCTTTGCTTCTGGTTTTGGGTATGTTTCTTTTCTGATGGCACAGGTTTTTGCCGTTGTACGTTTACTTCCGGCAAGTCATCCTTATCTGAATTCAAAAAATATTGGCCGTTATGGACTTCGCCATGTCATTGCGCAAGCTGCTGAAAATTTGACATTTTCTTATAAGAATATCGATCAGATTATTGTCTTTTTCTCTATGCTGATCGGGATTGCTATCTTGATTATACAATTTGTGTTGTTAGCGTACACAATATTTATTTCTCCTGTTATGGCAACAGCATCTATATTCGACACAGCTCATCCCCAAACTGATATAGCATTCAACTTACTTGATGAAGTGTTTGGGATACCCGGACTTTTTTGTTCTACAAGTAATACAACGCTATGTTCAGAGTATGCAACTAAGTATTTAGGCGTTTCCTCAGGGGTGGGGGGAAAGCCTCTGCCGTTTCATTCTGCGCTTCATGGCTTGTTTGAGTTTTATACAACCGGCTTGATGATGATTGCTATGTTGCTCTTTCTGTACTTTGTTGTTGTTGTTGTTGTTGAAACAGCCGTGACAGGAACACCGTTTGGTCAACGCTTCAAGAATTTCTGGGTGCCGATCCGCTTGATTGTTGCAATAGGGTTGTTAATGCCTGTTAATTATGGGTTAAGTTCGGGGCAATATATTGTTTTATATACAGCTAAATATGCGTCAGGATTAGCGACAAATGGCTGGAATGCATTTAATGAAGGTGTCGCGGCTCATGCGTTGTTTAATTCATCCAATTATTCTAACGGTCTTCCAATTGGAGAACAGCATTCGTTGCTGGCTTTGCCGGAGGCTCCAGATATATCAGCATTGGTTGAATCAATGAGTATCGTACATGCTTGTGCCTATGCTTATCATCGTTTGAATGGCGGATTTAATTCTGGAAATAAGAATGAAACGAAAGGATCTGGGGACTATCCTAATAGAAGAGAAAATTACGTACGAAGCGGCGCTCCTTTAGGTGAATTTGAAGTTCAGGCGTTCTTTGTTAAGACCAAAACAGCAGGTATGGTTAATGGGAAACTTGGAACATCTGATATTGATGGTACTGATTCAATGCGCCAATACATAAGTGATCGCACCTCAGTTCCTTATTTTGCTAAAGGTGCTTCTCCTGTTGATGCGTTAGGCTTTTATTATGGTGGTGATATTATCATTCGTTTCGGTGAATTTCGTATGCTGAATAATTTTGAAAGCAATCCTATACATAAACAGGATACTGGATACGTAAAACCGCTTTGCGGAGATGTTCGTATTCCGATTAGTAATCTGACAGATCCAGCTGGAACTATAGCGTCTGCTAGTACCGGTGGCGCCGGTCAGATACAAAAATTCTATTATGATCTGATTTTAGAGTTGTGGTTTGAGGCTCCGGAACTGAGACAAGTTGGACGTACATTGATCGAAACTGCTGTTGAGCAGAATGATGTGTTGGTTCACACTTTTTGTGACGCAACTGAAGGGTCGGCTTTTGGACCTATTGCTGCGATTGATATTGGTTCAGGACCTCAGGGATTCCTGACAAAGAGTGAGTGCAAAGAGAGCAAAAAAACCCCGGCATCTAAATGGCGCTCTATGTTTATTTCAGACATACAAACCAGAGTAAAACGGGAATTGCGGGATGCTTGGGCAAACTACCTTGTTAATACATCTTTTCTCGAGTTTGAAGATAAGGTGAAAAAGCGTGGATGGGGTGGTACCGGTATATGGTACAATAAGATCGCAGAAATCAATGGTGGGTGGATAGATGCAGTGAATGGAATACCGCGTCTGGAACGTTTTCCGGCGGTTATGGAAGAAGTTAAAGAGTATAAACAACAACACGTACAGAATTTAAATCCAAAAGATATTTATACACCTACAGTTGCGGCGTCGTCTGAAAACGCAATGCCCAAGCAAATCAAACTTAAAGGTGATTCTAACTCGCTAACCAAAATTGCACTTCCTCTGTCTAAAGTTTACTCTTTTTGGAATCCACCGAATGATAATAGAAACAATGATAAACTGAATGAGGCTAAAGACGGTAATCCGTTCATGAGCGCGATAAATATGTTGCTTGGTACATCAGGGTTGTTTGAAATTAGGAAGGCAAATCAGCATATACACCCAATGGCACAACTTTCTGCTATTGGCAAGGGTTTGGTTAATTCTGCTGTGCTTAATATGGCTGTTTCGACGACAAGCGCAGCTCTTGGCGGTATTCTGAAAAGCTTTGAGAAAATGGCGCCGATGGCTGGTCTTGTGGACGCGGTTAGTAAGTTGTTCTATTCAACAGCGTTTATAGGATTGACTGCCGGATTTGTTTTGTTCTATGTGCTGCCGTTTATGCCGTTCTTATATTTCTTTTTCGCTGTGGCAAACTGGGTCAAGACGATATTTGAAGCTATGTTGGGCGTTCCTTTATGGGCTTTGGCGCATATGCGTATAGATGGAGAAGGGCTGCCTGGTGAGGCTGCCGCAAATGGATATTTTCTTATTCTTGAGATACTTATCAGGCCGATCATGACTGTTATTGCATTTCTTGCTGCCATTATTATTTTCTCAACACAAGTGCGTATTCTTAATTTGGTATGGGATGTGGTGGTCGCTAATGCCGCTGGGTTTACTGAAGTTGATAACATTATCAATGGTTCAGTGGGAAGTGATATTATGTTCTTCCGTAATGAGATTGATCAGTTCTTTTTCACCATAGTTTATACAATTGTGGTGTATATGTTAGGAATGTCCTCTTTTAAACTAATTGATATAATTCCTGACAAGATATTGCGTTGGACTGGTTCCGGGGCATCTGCTTACGGTGATATCGATCAGGATAATGTTGAAAGTCTGAGCCGTTATGCGGCTGTGGGTGGTATGACAATAGGTAACCAGGCTGCCGGTGCGCTTGTATCATTGGGTCAAGGTTTGGGTGGAAGTCTTGGTAGTACGCTAGCAGGGCCAAAGTCGTCACCATCTACTGCAAAAAAGGAGTAAGCTCGGTTCGTCCGGCTGGATAAGTATTTAAGGTGTGCTGATAGAAGTGCAATAAAACAGCGCAGGAAAGTATTTTGTTTATATCTGCGGGTGCGTAATTATTATCAGTTATCGCTGTTCGAGGGATAAAAGATTTGTTGAGTATATGGCTTTGTAAGGAAGAGGAAATCTATGCCAAGGTTCATGTTTAAAGAAGTATTCAGATATGCTGCTATGCCTG